>NZ_JAPWAR010000008.1:0-117273 GCF_041433025.1 Prevotella sp. 20925_1_30
AATAATTCTTTGCAGTACTTCGTTCACTTGATATGTCATTGCTAATCGTTTCACGGCGGCAAAGGTAAGAAGAATAAATTGAATGGGCAAGGAAAAGAAGAAAAAAAACCTCACCCCCAAGAGGGTATGTCAAAATAGAAATACCATTTTGATAATCTTACAGCTTAAAACAATCCAATAAAAAATGACCATTTCTATACTCGATTTTGAGTAAAGAAATGGTCTTTTCTTTGCTTTTAGGAAAACCTACTTATAGTTTGAAAGTTGTCAAGTTATTAATTTGCATTTTGACACACCCTCTAATATTCTTCTATTGATTCACCTTATTTAATAAGGCTAACAGAACGCTTCAAGAACTTGTCTAATGCAGCTCCCTGAAGCATACCATTCTGAAGCAATGCTAAATCAATGAGTTGATGAACAACCTCATTATCTTTTGCACAAGCCTCAATAACGGTCTTCTTCTTATCTTGCAATTCAGAGATAGACTTTTGCGTATTCTGTACATCGTCCTTCTCCTCCTGTGTCAATTCTTCAGCCTTCTTCTTGCTCTGAGACTGTTGTAAAGCTGCAAGTCGAGCCTTCTGTCCCTTCAACTCACTAGAGATAGGCTCTAACTCCTTGGTTGTACCTTCTGTTACCTCATTCAATACTCTCTTAATAAGTGGATGATCGGCATTCAAAACAAAGTTATAAGCATCTGGCATTTGTGCATAAAAGCCCATCCCTTGCTGGAACTGACTCATCTCCTTCATACGGCGCATATACTCGTTCTGTGTAATGAGCACCGGTTGGAAACTCTCACCCAGAGCCTGCACCTCAATATTGAACTCAGCCTTTTGTATCTTAGGCATCTGCGAACGGAAAGTCTCTGACAGATTGTCAGTCTCTTCTTCTGACAAATTATTCTTAGGTGCATCTTCCTTCTGAATGATTCTATCAATAATATCAGAGTCTACACGAACGTAGCGTGTCTTCTCTAGTTTCTGTTCGAGCATTGACAACATTGGTACATCTAGCTGTCCACTTGCGTCAATAATGCTATATCCCTTTTGTTTTGCAGCCTCGATATAGGTGTACTGCTCTTCTTTATTAGTTGTATAAAGATTGACAAGCACTCCTTCTTTGTCTGTCTGATTATCTTTTACGAGAGTCTTGTACTCATCTAACGTAAAGTATTTGCCTTCTGTATCTTTGATGAGCGCAAAGTCTTTTGCACGATCATAGAAATCAGCCTCTGACAACATACCATAGTTTATAAAGAGCTTCAAGTCGTCCCATTTCTTCTCATATTCCTTACGGTCTTCCTTGAAAATGCTTTGCAATCTGTCTGCTACCTTCTTGGTAATGTAAGACGCAATCTTCTTAACGTTAGAGTCGCTCTGTAGGTAACTACGACTGACGTTCAAAGGAATGTCTGGAGAATCAATCACACCATGTAACAATGTCAAGAACTCTGGTACTATTCCTTCCACCTGATCAGTAACGAAGACTTGATTGCAATAAAGTTGAATCTTGTTACGCTGTAACTCAATGTTATTCTTAATGCGTGGGAAGTAAAGAATACCCGTGAGATTGAATGGATAATCAACGTTTAAGTGAATCCAGAACAATGGTTCATCGTTCATTGGGAAGAGCGTCTGATAGAACTTCTTATAGTCCTCATCCTTTAGGCTTGATGGAGCTTTAACCCACAATGGTTCCACATCGTTAATAATGTTATCCTCATCAGTCTCAACACTCTTACCATCCTTCCACTCTGTTTTCTTACCAAAGGCAACAGGAACAGCCATGAACTTGCAATACTTATTCAGCAACTCCTCAATCTTAGACTTCTGCAAGAACTCTTTGCAATCATCATCGATGTAGAGAACAATATCACTTCCTCTGTCCGCCTTATCTGCGTCCTCAAGTGTATATTCTGGACTGCCATCGCAACTCCACTTTACAGCCTTACTACCCTCACGATAGCTCTTAGTAATGATTTCTACTTTCTTAGCTACCATGAATGAAGAATAGAAACCAAGTCCGAAGTGACCAATGATGGCTTCTGCCTTATCTTGATACTTCTCCAAGAAGTCGTTTACACCAGAGAAGGCTATCTGGTTAATATATTTCTCAATCTCTTCTGCAGTCATACCAATACCACGGTCACTGATGGTTAGTGTTCCTGCTTTCTCGTCCAAGGTGATACGAACGGTCAAATCGCCCAACTCGCCCTTAAAGTCGCCTGTTGCTGCAAGTGTCTTCAACTTCTGCGTTGCATCTACAGCATTAGAGACCATCTCACGTAAGAAGATGTCATGATCTGAGTATAAGAACTTTTTGATAACGGGGAAGATGTTCTCTGTCGTAACCCCAATATTTCCTTTTTGCATAGTTATATTTATTATAATTTTATATTCACGCCGACTAAATTACAAATACCATGCCATAACAGGAAAAGAAACTGATTGATAGTTCTTCGATATACTATAACGAAGAAGAGATTTCCCTCGCAGGGAGGAAAGTCTCTTCTGTATCTAAAGGAAGCCTTACCTTATTTATATTCTAACGACTTCCTTCACACCTTTTATCGTACGTAACTTCTTCATCAGAATGTTCAGCTTAGAGTTATCGTCTAGCATAACAATTAGGTTGCCAGAGAACAATCCGTCATGTGAATCAATATTGATTGAACGCATAACGACTTTCTCATCTTTTGAGATAACATTCGTAATGTTACTTACAATACCTATGTCATCATTACCTATGATTCGTAAGGTGATAGCGTATTGTGACGTTCCCTTCCCACTCCATCGAGCTTTCACAACACGATAGCCGAAGCGTTTACGCATTTCTGGTGCATTGGGGCAATCGCAACGATGAATCTTAATACCGCCATTAACTGTCACGAATCCAAAGACTGAGTCACCATAGATGGGATGGCAACACTTAGCAAGAGAGAAGTCTAACCCTTTGAGGTTTTTATCAATAACTAAAACGTCATCATTCTTCTTCAGAATGTCTGGCGTTGGGTTCTCATACTCAAAGTTCTTTGCACTCTCTGCCTCACGTGGTTGGTTAAGGTTATGAAGATGATTATATATCTTCTGATATTCATCAATGACATAGTTAGGATCTAATTTACCATCAGCTATTTGTTGGTAAAATTCAGAACCTTCCTTAAACCCGAGCTTACGAATAAGGTGCCCCATTGAGGCTTCATCCACATCTATCTTCTTGTTCTTGAATCGACGTTCCAGCAACTCCTTTGCATAGAGTTTATCGTTAGCTTGTGTTTCTTTCAACGCAAGACGAATCTTGGATTTAGCACGTGATGACTTGCAGACCTTCAACCACTCTTGTCGTGGTTTCTGTGTAGACGAAGTAAGAATCTCTACCATATCACCACTATGGAGTTCCGTACGGAAGGACACGTTCTTACCATTAATCTTTCCTCCAACGCACTGGTTACCCACACGTGAATGAATGTGATAAGCGAAGTCGAGCACCGTTGCACCCTTAGGGAACTTCAATAAGTCACCTTTCGGTGTAAAGACATATATCTCTTTGTCATAAAGATCAGATTTAAACTGATCCATGACTTCTAAATTATCTCCTGCTTCAAGGGCTGAACGTATAGAGGCTAGCCAGTCATCCATACCGCCCTCCGCCTTTACACCTTTATAACGCCAGTGAGCTGCTAAACCATGTTCGGCAATCTCATCCATACGCTCGGTACGTATTTGTACTTCAACCCACTTCTTCTCTGGACCTAGCACTGTGATGTGCAAACACTCATAGCCATTTGACTTTGGTACTGAAAGCCAATCTCTTAATCGCTTTGGATTAGGCTGATACATGTCGGTGACTATTGAATAAGCCTGCCAACATTGCATCTTCTCTTTGTCTTCTGGTGAGTCGAGGATAATGCGAATAGCAAAGAGATCATAGATACCCTCAAAGCCACATTTCTGTTTCTTCATCTTTTGCCAGATGGAGTGAATAGACTTTGTACGACCCTTTATATGGAACTTCAATCCTGCTGCTTTCAGATGTTCGCTGACAGGCGTAATGAACCGACTAATGTAAGCATCACGAGCCGTCTTAGTAGCATTAAGTTTATCTTTGATCAGATAGTAAGCATCATGCTCTAAGTACTTTAAAGATAAGTCCTCTAGCTCGCTCTTTAGCTGATAGAGTCCTAGCTTATGTGCTAATGGGGCATATAGATAACTTGCCTCTTCTGACACCTTCTGCCTTGCCTCCGTATTCTCAACGTCTCGTATCTGACGCATGAGGTTAACTCGGTCGGCAATCATGATTAGAATTACACGCATATCCTCGGCAAAGGATAGCAAGAGATTGCGGAAATTCTCACTCTCTATGATTGGTGTTCTTTGATAAAGAGTCTGTATATGAATTAAACCATGAATGATTCTAGAAACCCCTTCACCAAAAAGTTTATTTACATCTTCTAATGACAGATTATCATCCTGCACACTTTGATAAAGTAGAATGGCAATGACAGAGTCACGTTTAAGTCCAATGTCCCTTACGGCAATAATGGCTGTTTGTATAGAGCAAAGTATCGGGTTCAAACCAAATACATTGCGCTGAATCTCATTATTAATAACAGATTCATCAAGATGTTTACGCAACTTTGGAAGGTCACTTTCTGCAAATAATGGCTCAAGAAGTCCCTTCAATTCTTCTAGTAATTGGTCGGATAAGAGTCTCTCTTCTTCCGTGTAAATGAATTTATCCTCCATAAGCATACCCATTATAGTTCGCAGACAAAGGTACAAGAAAAATGACACTTAAAGGAATAAAACTAGTAATTACTTGCTTGTTTACAAATTAATTCGTTATTTTTGCAATTACAAAACAATCTTTTTAAAACTTTATCGAATATGATGAACCCAACTGACCTAAGACAGATTACTAGTAAAGGAATAAGTGAAGAACAAATCAATAGACAGCTTGAAGAGTTTAAATTAGGATTCCCCTATTTAAAATTAGAAGCTGCTGCAACACCAACCAAAGGTATCGTTTTGATGAGTGGTGAAGAGCAAGAGAAGGTATGTAATAGCTGGAAGACTTATCAAAGTGGAGATCATAGAGTTGTGAAGTTTGTACCTGCTTCTGGAGCTGCTAGTCGTATGTTTAAAGATCTGTTTGCTTTCCTTAATGGTGTAAACCAGAAGCCTACAAATGACTTCGAAAGGGAGTTCTTTGACAATATACATGATTTTGCTTTCTTCAATGAGTTGAATCAGAAATGTGAGCAGAATGAAGGGAAGAGCGTAGATGAATTAATGAAAGATGGGGACTATAAGTTGATCGTTGACACCTTATTAAATATAAGAGGTTTAAACTATGGGCAACTCCCCAAAGGTCTACTCTCTTTCCACAAGTATGACGATGGCGTACGCACGCCGATTGAGGAACACTTAGTGGAGGCTGCACTTTATGCTGCTAGTAACAAGCAAGCATACGTACACTTCACGATCTCGCATGAACATCTGGAACTCTTTAAACAAAAGGTAACAGAGAAGATAGCACAATATGAAGCTAAATACGATGTTAAACTGAATGTCTCTTATTCGGAACAGAAACCTAGTACAGACACGATAGCTGTAAATCCAGACAACAGTCCTTTCCGCAACGATGATGGTTCTTTGCTCTTCCGTCCGGGCGGGCATGGCGCATTGATAGAGAACTTAAACGACCTCGAGGCTGATATTGTTTTCATCAAGAACATTGACAATGTTGTTCCTGATCGATTGAAGAAAGAAACTATCGATTGGAAGATGGTAATTGCAGGAAAACTCGTGGAACTACAGAAACAAACATTCGAATACTTACACCTGTTGGATAAGGGCTGTTATACACGTACAGAGCTAGAGGAAATACTAAGTTTCTTACAGCATAATTTATTCTGTGAGAGTTCTGAAGCAAAGACATTAGACGACAATGCACTTGCACAATATCTCTATGATAAGTTGAACCGACCGATGCGTGTATGTGGAATGGTTAAGAACGTGGGAGAACCAGGTGGTGGACCTTTCTTAGCTTATAACCATGATGGGACAATTAGTTTGCAGATTCTTGAAAGCTCACAGATTGATAAGAGCAATAAGGATTATGTGAAGATGTTTACCGATGGAACGCACTTCAATCCTGTGGATATTGTTTGTGCCATCAAGAACTATAAAGGCGAGCCATTTGATTTAACAAAGCATGTTGATAAGTCAACGGGATTCATTAGTTCCAAGTCTAAGAACGGACGTGAACTGAAAGCTTTAGAGTTGCCTGGACTTTGGAATGGAGCCATGAGCGACTGGAATACTATCTTCGTTGAAGTTCCACTTATCACTTTCAACCCCGTTAAAACAGTAAACGATTTACTGCGTGAACAGCATCAATAAGGACTTAAAAGTTAATATCTAAAAGTCTTATCAATAAAACAACTATCCAGTAATTGATAGGGCAACCATAGAAATAGTAATTAGGCTATAATCAACTAGAGATTATAGCCTTTTTTCTTGTCAGATTCAAAGCCTTTTATACGCTAAGTTAAACGACACTTGTACTTTAAGTTAAACGCCTAACGTACTTTAAGTTAAACATCAATTATACTTTAAGTTAAACATCAATCGTACTTTAAGTTAGAGCTTCCTCTTTACTTATATCAGTGTAAGAGCTGAGAATCAATAAGGTTTGATTTCTACCCTTTTTATAATTTTCATTGAGGACTAAGGCAAAAAATGATGTCTTTTCTTGTAGGAGTCAAATAATTATTATACCTTTGCAAGCACAAAAAAGACACATTACTGATGTTTCTCTTTAAGAAACACAACAAATCAAAGATATAATTTCCTACATATATTATATATGTTAAGCAAAGAAGAACTATTAGAGAAAGATGTTTCTGAGCTTGAAACTATTGCTCAGAAGTCTGGTGCAGTATATAATCCAGGCGACGACAAGGATAAGTTGGTTTATGCTATTCTTGACCGTCAGGCTGAAGAGCTTAGTACTGCACGACCATCGGAGTCAAAGCGGAAGCGCACAAGAATAACGCGGAAGGATACCGACAGGGTATATTCCGTGCATGGCGATGAAGGGGAGAACTTCGATGTTAAGAAGAATAAGCCTACAGGAGAAGCACAACCTTCACTCTTTAAAGAGGAAGTAGCACCTAAGAAAGCAAGTGAAACCGAGAAAACACCAGAGGAGATTCTAGCCTCAATGCCTAAGCATAGAGGTAGAAAGTCTAAAGCTGAACTCGAAGCTATCGCTGCCGCAGAAGCAGCACTCAAAGCCAAAGAAGAGGCTAAGAAGATGGAAGCAAAAAGTCAGGAGGAGACTGAACCTGTAGTTGAAGAAACTATACCAGAAGCTATGGAAGATAATTTTATTCCTGAAGACCATTTCTCAAGCATGCCAGTTAAAGAGGATGCCGAGAATAAGGAGGAGCTCTTAGCTCGTTTACAAGAAAAGGTCAATGCACACAATAATACAGAAGTAGTACCTGAAGGGGTTTGGGCTGGTGATCCAGGTGATGGAACGGACTTTATACCTATAGTTGACCTCCCTATTGAGGATCAAGGTGCGGTACCAAACTACGATATGTTTGACCAGCCTACTATGCCAACTCAGACGCCTTCAACACCTGCAATGTATGATGCACCAGTGGTTAGTAATGAGGAGGCTTATGACTTCACTAACATTATCAAGGCAAATGGAGTATTAGAAGTTATGCCCGATGGTTATGGCTTCTTACGTTCAAGTGATTATAATTACCTTTCTTCTCCAGATGATGTTTATGTCTCAAACAATCAGATTAAACAATATGGTTTAAAGACAGGTGATGTCGTTGAATGCTTTGTTCGTCCCCCACGCGCAGGAGAGAAATACTTCCCATTGACAAGTATTGAGATGATCAATGGTAGAAAACCAGCTGAGGTACGTGATCGTATTCCATTTGAGCACCTTACACCATTATTCCCAGAAGAGAAGTTCTCTCTCTGTAATGATCCAAAAACTACCAATCTCTCTACACGTATAGTTGACCTCTTCTCCCCTATTGGTAAGGGACAGCGTGCACTGATTGTTGCACAGCCAAAGACTGGTAAAACTATCTTGATGAAGGACATTGCTAATGCTATTGCAGCAAATCATCCTGAGGCTTACCTGATGATGCTATTAATAGACGAACGTCCTGAAGAGGTTACCGATATGGCACGAACAGTTAATGCGGAAGTGATTGCCTCAACTTTCGATGAACCAGCAGAACGTCATGTGAAGATTGCTGGTATTGTTCTAGAGAAGGCGAAACGTATGGTTGAGTGTGGGCATGATGTGGTAATTTTCCTCGATTCTATCACACGTTTAGCACGTGCTTACAATACAGTTGCACCGGCTTCTGGTAAGGTTCTTACTGGTGGTGTCGACGCAAACGCATTGCAGAAACCTAAGCGTTTCTTTGGTGCTGCACGTAATATAGAAGGTGGTGGATCGTTGACTATTATAGCAACAGCTTTGATTGATACTGGTTCTAAGATGGACGAGGTTATCTTTGAAGAATTTAAGGGTACGGGTAACATGGAGTTACAACTCGATCGCAGTTTGAGCAACAAGCGAATATTCCCAGCTGTCAACCTTGTAGCTTCTAGCACTCGTCGTGATGACCTATTGCAAGACCGCACAACACTTGATAGAATGTGGATCCTCCGTAAGTACATTGCTGATATGAATCCTATCGAGGCTATGAACTCTATTCATGATCGTATGGCTCGCACAAAGGATAACGAGGAGTTCCTTCTTTCTATGAATGATTAAACTTTATTCATATTAGTCAAGCACAATAAACGCTATAAATAAAGGTAGTGCCAATCAACATAGCCTTCTCCTGTAAGTTGCTATTTTGATTGGCACTCTTTCTATCATGATTCGTGGAATAAACTATCTCACCAATCTATAAGTATTCGTTCTTTCCTTACTTTTATAATCAGAAGTATATTAAAGGACAATTAGTAAAAGGGTTGTAGACTGAATTGTATCAAGATTATTGAGATAGTAGAGTTATCGTATTGGGCTACTTTAAATATAATAAAAGAAGTCAGTTGAAACCTTCTTCAACTGACTTCTATTCTATTATAAATAAGTAACAATCAAGAAACCCCGATTGATTCTTAGTTATCAATTACTTACCCATTCCCTTATAAGCTTGATTCATACCTTTTACAACCTCGTTTGTAATGTTGTAAGCAGGATCAGCATATAGGATATTGTCTCCGCTCTTTGCAAGGATAATAGCATACTTCTTATCCTTATTGTATTCTTTCAAGTAATTGTGAACACTATCAGAGAGAGCCTTATTGTACTTAGCAACCTCACTCTGATATTCAGCACCCAAACGCTGTTGAAGAGCATCAGCATCCTGAGCTTGCTTCTGAATACTTGCTTGAATCTGTTGAGCCTGAGCCTGAGTGTACTTATTAGCCTGGGCATTCTGTTGGAAGTTAAGAGCAGCAGTTTGAATAGCCTTCTGCTTTCCAGCTAATGTACGTTGAATGTTAGCTTCTTTAGCCTTTATAATCTTAGTTACATCTTTCCAATAAGTATATTGACTCATGATAGAATCTATTTCTACATAAGCAATCTTCTGTGCCCCAGAGGTTGATGCACTTGCAGTTGTACCTGACTGTGTCTCTGTTGTATCGTTCTTCTGTGGCTGGTTGTTACACGCAACAAAAGCGAATGTTGTCATTGCCAGCATTGCAATACTACAAAATGTTTTCTTCATTATTGTATGTTTAAATGATTATTTTAATAAGCTTTGTTCTTTGCACGAGCTTCTTTGTCTTGGTCTATTACACATCTAATACCTTTCTCCTTTAAGTAGGCATTGTCTGATATGTGTTGTGACTGGAAACTCCCATTCTTCTTTAGCATAACACGCACTCCTAAGAGCAACATGGCAATAGCAATTATTAACAATGAGTATAATAATGTTCCGAGCATTTTCTTTATCTTTGCATTGTTTATCGGCGCAAAGGTAATATAAAAGAGCAAGATAACAAAATAAAATATTATTAAATATGGCGAATATAGAATTAAAACCTGCTCGAGTATTCGAGCAGTTTGCGAAAATTAATCAGATACCACGTCCTTCAAAGCACGAAGAGCAAATGATTAAGTATTTACAAGAGTTTGCGAAAGCCCGTAACCTCGATGTTAAGGTAGATAAGACGGGGAATGTACTTATCTCTAAGGCTGCTACGAAGGGTATGGAGCATGTGCCTACTGTTGTTCTTCAGAGTCACATGGATATGGTTTGTGATAAACTTGTTGACGTTGAGTTTGACTTCCATAAAGATGCAATTCAAACTTATGTTGATGGTGAATGGTTGCACGCAAAAGGTACTACTTTAGGTGCTGACGATGGTATTGGTGTTGCCCTAGAGTTAGCTATTCTTGACTCAGATGACATTAAACATGGACCTATCGAGTGCCTCTTTACTCGCGACGAGGAGACTGGTTTAACAGGTGCCTTCGGCTTAGAAGCTAACTTCATGACTGGGAAGTACCTTATCAACTTAGACTCTGAAGACGAAGGTCAGATCTTTGTTAGCTGTGCTGGTGGAAATAGCACAACGGCTACATTCAGTTTTGATCGTGAGCAAGCTCCAGAGGACTACTTCTTTATGGAAGCTAGTTTGAAAGGGTTAGTCGGCGGTCATTCTGGTGATGACATTAATAAGAAGCGTGCGAATGCAATCAAGGTTCTTGCACGTTTCCTCTATATGGAACAAAACAAATTGGATCTACGTTTGAGTCAGTGGAACTCGGGTAAGATGCATAATGCAATCCCTCGTGATGGTAAAATACTCTTTGCTGTCCCAGCAAACCATAAGGATGAGGTGAAGGCTGATTGGAACATCTTTAGCAAGAACGTTGAAGATGAATTTCACGTAACAGATACCTCGATGGAATGGTCACTTCAAAGTGCTGATGCGGCATTGGTTATGCCTAAACAGGTTTCTCACAATGCCATCCTTGCTCTTCAAGCTCTTGATAATGGTTCATTGACAAATTGTCAAGATGAGGCTTTAGCCTATATGGTGGAAACATCAAGCAATGTTGCTAGCATCCAGACTTCAGAAGACAAGCTCGTCATCGTTAGTTCACAACGCTCTAACGTTATGAGTAACCTTGAGAACATGACGAACACTGTTCGTGCTTGCTTCGAATTAGCTGGAGCCGAAGTTGTTGTAAACGACAGTTACCCTGCATGGAAAATGAATCCTAATTCCGAGTTAGTAAATGTCGCCGTTGAACAGTATAAGAAACTCTTCGGGAAAGAGCCACGTGTCCTCGGTATCCACGCAGGACTAGAGTGCGGTCTTTTCTCAGAGAAGTATCCAGAGCTTGATATGATTAGCTTTGGACCAACATTACGATATGTCCACACACCAGATGAATGTTTGCTTATTCCAACCGTTCAAATGGTTTGGGATCATCTCTTAGCCGTTCTTGAGAACATCGATTAAAGTTTTTCTTTATCCTTTATCTGATATCAATCACATCAAGATAAAGGTATAAAATCATAAGTCACCCTACTTACAGCATATTCAGAATGCAAAGTATGGTGACTTTTTTAGATAACTATAAGTGCGTTGCGATTTATTCATTTCAATGGAAAACACAATACTTTAAAGTAGCTTTCATCTCTCATTTCACTCTCTATGAAACACAAAGTAAAACAACATTCAACCTTTAACTTAAAGTACGATTGACCTTTAACTTAAAGTACAAGCCTCGTTTAACTTAAAGTACAAGCCTCGTTTAACTTAAAGTATGAACCACCTTTAAACAGCACCAACAATCGGGTGCTAATACCTATTTAATTCGCTCTGCATTCTTCCTAGCAAAGTCCTTCCAAGAAGAGTAGTGTTGGGCATCAGTTATAGGGCGACTCATTTGCAAAAAGTGGCAATAAGCAGCAGCAACAGCATCGGTAGCATCCATAAAGTGTGGCATTTGATCATCACGTAGGTGAAGGAGTTTCTGTAACATACCTGCAACTTGTTCCTTGGATGCAGAACCATTGCCCGTGATTGCCATTTTAATCTTTAAAGGAGCATACTCTTGTATTGGTATGTCACGATGAATAGCGGCCGCAATCGCTACACCTTGAGCACGCCCGAGCTTTAGCATTGATTGTACATTCTTGCCAAAGAAGGGAGCCTCAATAGCTAATTCGTCAGGAAGGTACTCCGCTATAATACCAGAAACACGATCAAATATCTTACCTAAGCGTAGATATACATCTTTCTCTTTGCGCATATCTATTACACCCATAACAACGAGTTCCGCCTTATTGCCACGAACACGTAAAACTCCATAGCCCATGACATTGGTACCTGGATCAATCCCTAAGAGAATCTTTTCTGGCGTAACACTTTTCTTTTGCATTCAATCGTCTGCTAATTATCTGTCCATATATGGGTTATGGGCAAGTTCAAACCCAATAGAAGTTTGTGGTCCATGCCCCGGATAGACAATCGTCTTATCTGGTAATTGTGCAAGTTCGCGCAGACTACTAATTATTTGAAACATGCTTCCCCCAGGGAAGTCCGTTCGACCTATACTTCCTTTAAAGAGCGTATCACCAGTAAACAATACATTCTCCTCTGCACAATAGAACGATACAGAGCCAGGTGAGTGACCAGGTGTTCGAATGATTTTAAAGGTATGCGAACCAAACTTAACATCCTCATTTTCGGTAAGTTTCAAATTACCAGCAGGAAGGTCTATATTCAAATCCATCCCTAACATTTGCAAGGCAGCTTCTTTCGGGTGCTGCATGAGCACCTTGTCCCCTTCTGCAACCTCTGGTTGTAAGTTAAATGCAGATAGAATTGCAGCATCGCCAAAATGATGATCTAAATGTCCGTGTGTACCAAGATTATGAATAGGTTTTAAGCCCTCCTCATTTATATACGCAATGACAGCATTCTGTTCGGTGTCAGTAAGCGCACCGCAATCAATGATGACACATTCCTTTGTTTCATCATTGATGACATAACAATTCTCATGTAGAGGATTAACCTCAAAAGTCTGGATTCTTAGCATTTCTTTGGATGTTTATTGTAAGATAGAGTCGTTTGAATAAGGTTCCGATATGACCTACCCCGGTACATAAATAAGATATTTCCCTTTAAACCATTCCTCATCAAACCATTGTGATATCTCTGTCTTCTCCACAATATTCTTATAAGGTTTCAACTCTTCATCAAGGTTTCCTCCTTTAAGAACTATTACACCATTGGGCAAGACATTATGCTGATCACGAGCTATATTCTTTTTGACAATCTTCATTAAATCAGGAAGTGGCATGACGGCACGAGATACAATAAAATCGAACTTACCTTTCTCTTCCTCCCCTCTTAGATGTGCAGGAAGAACGTTAGTAAGCCCTATCGCAGTAGCTACTTCTTGTGCAACACGCACCTTCTTGCCAGTACCATCAATGAGTTTGAAATTAGCTTCAGGAAAGAGTATAGCAAGTGGAATACCAGGAAACCCACCACCTGTTCCAAAGTCTAACACATTAGTACCATCCCGAAAGTTTATAACCTTAGCTATTGCAAGAGAATGAAGAACATGATGCTCATAGAGATTATCAATGTCCTTACGAGAGATAACGTTTATCTTCGCATTCCATTCATGATACAAAGCATTAAGCGCATTAAACTGCTCCTCCTGTTCTGTAGTTAAACTAGGGAAGTATTTCTTTATAATATCAATCATTAGTTGTATTGTTATATGCTACGAAGAATACTCATCAACAGCGCCTGTATCCTTCCTAATTATCAATTAGCGAAGGCAAAGTTACAAAAAGTTTTCGTAACTTTGCATTGTATAGAATATTAATAAGGAGAAAGAATGATAAAAGCTTGTTTGTTTGATTTAGATGGAGTTGTCTTTGAAACAGAGTCATTATATACCTCGTTTTGGAGTGAAATGAAGAAGGAATATTGCCCTGAAATAGCCGACTTTGAATATATCATTAAGGGGCAGACCTTAGTCCAAATCTATGATAAATATTTCGCTGGGGAGGAGAAGAAACAACAAGAAATAACAAATAAGCTGAATGAGTTTGAACAGAGTATGCCTTTCAACTATGTAGACGGCTTTGAGACTTTCGTTAAAGTTCTTAGGTCGAAAGGGATAAAGACAGCTGTTGTTACAAGTTCCAATCGTGAGAAGATGCAAAATGTTTATCGTAAACATCCAGAGTTTCAATCCTATTTCGATGCAATCTTAACATCTGAAGACTTTGAAGAAAGCAAGCCTTCACCAGATTGTTACTTAAAGGCAGCAGCACGCTTTGGAGTACAATCCAAGGAATGTGTTGTGTTTGAAGATAGCTTTAATGGATTGCGTTCCGGTGTAGCATCAGGTGCTCGTGTGATTGGCTTAGCTACAACGAATCCTATACATGAAATAAAGAAATACACGGATAAGGTTATCAGCAATTATATTGGTTTTACTTTGCCAAATAACTAAAAACAAGTACCTTTGCACACACAAACTTAAAATAAGGTAAAAGGTATATATGGGATATTTAACAACAGATAAGAAGAAAGTAACTGCCAAGACACTATTAGAAATGAAGGCTGCAGGTGAGAAGATAACTCAGATGACAGCTTACGATTACACAACGGCAGGGATAATCGACGCTGCTGGTATTGATAGTATTCTTGTTGGCGATTCAGCTTCTAATGTAATGGCAGGTAATCAGGACACAACCCCTATTACTATTGATCAGATGATTTACCATGCACGTGCTGTTGTTAGGGCTTGCCAACATTGCCTTGTTGTTTGTGATATGCCATTTGGCTCTTATCAGGTAAGCCGTGAAGAGGGGATTCGCAACGCTATACGCATTATAAAGGAAACTGGTGCGGGTGCAGTAAAGATGGAAGGCGGTCAAGAGATTGCTAACACTGTCAAAGGTATTGTTGATGCTGGTATTCCTGTCATTGGTCACCTTGGTTTAACTCCACAGAGTATTCATAAGTTTGGTGGTTATGGGCTTCGTGCAAAAGAAGACGCAGAGGCACAGAAACTCATTGACGATGCCTTAGCGTTAGATGCCGCAGGTGTTAGTGCTATTACACTAGAGAAAGTACCATCAGCATTGGCAGCAAAGGTAACCTCAATGGTAAAGGCAGCTACTATTGGTATTGGCGCAGGTAATGAAACGGATGGTCAAGTACTTGTATATGCAGATGCTCTTGGAATGACACAAGTTTTCAAGCCTAAGTTTTTACGCCATTTTGCCGATGTCAATAAGTGCATGACAGAAGGAGTACAAGAATATATTAAGTGTGTAAAGGAGAAGACTTTCCCTTCTATTGAAGAGTCTTATTAAGTCACTATTAAGATACCACAAAGCGTTAAGGCTTCGTTGATATTAAAGGCAGGAATTATGGATACACAGAATACCCCTATTCACGTACGATTATGGGATAAGCACTTTTGGACACTGACAATAGCAAACCTGCTGTTGGTTATGTCATCCTATATGTTGATTCCAGCTATACCGATACAACTGAGGAGTGATGGGTATACGATGCCACAGATAGCGTTGGTATTAGGAATCTTCTTTGTTGGAATGTATCTCTTTGGCAATAGTTCGGCTTATCTCGTGCAACGTTATCGCCGTAAGATGGTGTTCTTACTATCAACGCTATTGCTATTAGCAGTGACAGCCATACTCTATTATTTGGCAACAATGCCTAATATCAATATAGACTACATCTTTCTAGTTGGTTTACGATTCTTACAAGGTTCGTTCTATGGCTTATCACAACTAGTCTTGTTGAGTACACTTGTAATTGATAATGTTGAGGCTGTACATCGCACCGAGGCTAATCATGCAGTAACATGGTTCGGACGTTTTGCACTAGCATTAGGACCGATAGTAGGGTTAATCGTTTATCATTCTATGAACTTTGGTTCCGTGCTATTGGTATCATGTTGCTGTGTAGCACTATCCTTTATCCTTGTTAGCTTTATACGTTTTCCATTTAGATTACCTAATGAAGATCTATGCAGATTCTCCTTAGATAGATTCTTATTGAAGGGTAGTCATTGGTTGTTTATTAACACAACCCTCATCACCATTGTCGTGGGCTTGTTGTTAACGATTGAGCAAACCCCAAGGTTCTATGCTTTTATAATGCTAGGCTTCATCCTTGCTCTATTAGCCGAACGATTTGCCTTCAGTAATGCCGACCTTCGTAGTGAAGCCACAACAGGTTTGTTATTTATGGGAGGAGCGGTCTTATTAATGCTCACAAGGAACCAATCAAGTGTAACTTATATAGCACCTATACTTACAGGTTTTGGTGTTGGTATCATAGGTAGTCGTTTCTTACTCTTCTTTATTAAGCTAGCAGGACACTGCCAACGTGGCACAAGTCAAAGTACGTTTATACTAGCTTGGGAGACAGGAATAGGTATCGGATTAGTTATTTCTTTTGCCTTACTTCATTGTAACCGCATATTGGTTTTATGGGTAAGTTTGACAATGCTTATTATCAGCCTTGTCTATTATACATTCTTCGTTCATAAGTGGTATGTAAAGCATAAGAACCGATAATTTGATGATAGAGTAACCACAGCCATTACTCTATCTTAAATGAGGAATTATGCTATAACTTAAACAGCAGTTAGACTTTAACTTAAACAATAAATAGACTTTAAGTTAATGTAGGTTTGTACTTTAAGTTAAACGACGATAGTACTTTAAGTTAGAGGTGAAATGGACTTTTAGTTAGACATCAATTAAGCCCTCAATAAAAGTGCCCAAACACTTTCATTGAGAGCATTTGGGTACATACAACTAATGTATAGAGAAAGAGAGGAAATGAGTTCTTATTCTCTTATTTTTTATCAAACATCCAACTCTTTTTATTCACATCAAGGTTATCCAACAATCTTGTACTGCCTCACGAAATTGAAACGATTTCATAAAGAGCAGTTAGACTATTTAGAATTGGAAGTAAATAAATGGTTGTACGTCTGAACTCTTCACCTGCATGATGATAAATATCACGATGGTGATAGCTACAGCAGAAAGAACAACCCCACCCTTTTGCAAGAGCTTCACACTATTATTTTGCCAAGAGTTAGGCAAGAAATGGGTAATCAATGCAAATGCCATTAGAGCAAAGACATACTTATAAGCTACAAAGACATCGGGGAGAACAGATGGATTGAATTTCGTAAACATTTGCTTGATCATAATCCATGCACTTTCAAAGTCACGACAGCGGAAGAATATCCATGTAAAACAGAGAATGTGGAAGGTGATCAATACAGAGAAGAAGCGACGAATGCCCGCTGGGTGATAGTGCCGATCATGACGCATTATAGTTTGCGACCAGAACTTATGTAGACAAACAAGCGCGCCATGGATAACGCCCCATAGAACGAAGTTAAGGGAAGCCCCGTGCCATAAACCACAAGCTGTCATGGCGATCATTTGATTGATGTACATGAAGAATGTTCCTCTTCGGTTTCCCCCTAAAGATATATAAACATAGTCGCGAATCCATGTCGAGAGAGAGATGTGCCATCTACGCCAGAAGTCAGTCATGGAATCAGCTGTTAGCGGCGCATTAAAGTTCATCGGTATTTCATAACCCATCAATAAGGCAATACCTATAGCCATATCTGAATAGCCCGAAAAATCACAGTAGATTTGAATGGTATAGCCATAAAGCCCCAACAATACCTCACCACCAGAGAATAAGGTAGGGTTATCGAAGATTCGATCTACAAAGTTTTGTGAGATATAATCTGAAATAACAGCTTTCTTGAACAGACCTATAATGATGAAGAATACACCACGTGCAAACATCTCTGGAGAGATGTGTAAAGGCTTACGAATCTGTGGACCAAAGTCGGTTGCACGTGTAATTGGTCCAGCCAACAACGTTGGAAAGAAACTTACATAGAAGGCATAGTCTAACAATGACTCCATGGGTTGTGCTTTCTTCCTATAGATATCAACTACATAAGAGATCGTCTTGAAAGTGTAGAAGCTAATGCCGACAGGTAAGAAGATGTCCCATGGTTGAAAGTTTCCTCCTATCATCTGTGCGATAAGACCAGCAAAGAAGTTTGTGTACTTGAAGTATGCAAGTAAACCTAAATCAATGAGGAGACTCAAAATTAACCATAATCGTGGATACTTCCCACGTGCTACCCGTCGTGCAATATAGAAGTCGCTAACAGTGACAATTAGAAGTAGGAAGAAATAGAAACCACTACTCTTATAAAAGAAATAGTAAGAGAAGAGGGTTACAAACAATAGTCGTGCATCGACCTTCTTACGCAAGCAGAAATAGACAAGCATAAAGAAGAGGAAGATGAACAAGAAAGCCCCAGAAGAGAAGAGTAAAGGCTCGTGGGGATTATAGAGTAAGATGTTAGCAATCTTGCTGAAATCTAGTGATGCGAAATAGGATAATATATCTTGAATCATTCTGGTAATATACTTTGGATTATTATTTCTGTATAAGTTTCATCTTTCTTGCGTAGTTGTTCTGACCAGCAACTATTGATTTGAAGATACGTGGTGCAACATACTTACCACCCTTAAAATTAATATGTACATAGTCCTTTGAACCCATATTCTTCTCATCAACAAGACGCATCATCGTGCCAGGACCACCCATTGCTTTATAGAGACTATAGAAACCAACCTTACACTCTGAAGCCATTTGGTCTTGGTAACCAACAAGCATCTTAACTCCCTCCATTGTACCATCAGGTGAAGACTTCGAGCCCCTATCTGGCGCACCTATCACAAGTATACTTGCTGTTGGGAAGCACTTATGGAAGAGTTGTATGACACTTTTCATCTTAGAGGTATATGTTTGTAACTCTCTTTCCTTAGATGCCGGAGTGATAGCATTTGCTCCAAATTGGAAAACAATGAGATCATAAGGACGAACTTGAGCAAACTGACGGAGTGTGGTCTCTGGTAGTTTTGATAAGGATAGTCCGTTAGAACCACGCATACTAAAGTTATCAAGAACTATACCACCATTGCCCTCTTGTGCTGTAGCAAAGAGAGTTGCATTAGTACCTGAAACATCTATAGAAGCATGAGAGGTTGCTCCGTTGAATCTTACCATCTGAACATTAGGAGAAGGCGAAACCTGTTCGGTAGTAGACTTACCTCCATCAATATGGAAAGTTACACTAGCACCATTCTTCGCACGCAGATAAAGCTGTGTTGTACTCCACTTTTCAGTTCTTGGATATTCATGAGCCATGAAAGGAGCAAGGGTAATGTTTGCACGTCCAGAAAGAGGATAATAACGTTCCGCTATACCTGCTTGAAGAACATCATAAGAATCAGGCTTCTTCACTAAATGTTCTGTTAGTCCGGTGAACTTCTGAGTTGTTGTATGCTTGTATTGATTAAGGTCATTACCTGCATCTAACCATCCAACGCCTTCTCCACCATAATACTTCTGGAGTTCCTCACGAAGGTCTGCCAAGAGAATATCTCCTTCTATAAAAGAGTCGCCAAAGTAAGCTATACGAACAGGACGACCTAAGTTCTTCTTCTCCTTCAGTGCTGTTAATTGCTCATAGAAGTGCTCCATACCACCTGGCTTACCTTCAGAATAGTCGACGATACGTTCTGTTCCTTTTGGCCACTGCTCTTTAAAGTTAATGACTTTTCCATCCTTCTCCAAAGCAAGGGTTGTAGAAGGAGTTTTAGGAGCAGGAATTACATCTTTCAGCTCTTTCTTCTGCCGTGATAAATCACTTAAGATATCAATTTCTCTCAGTTCTGTATCCCCTATCTTGAATGTTGGTAGGAAATGAAGTAACAAGAGAAAGACTACTACTAAGCATGTTAATAGTAGCGTTTTATATGTGTTAGTCTTCATCTAAATTATCTTTTAATGGAAGTTATTCTTACTACATCTTTATTAGTAAAGGCTGTATTAGCTTTCAGAGAAGTATTGATCCAATAGCTTAATACCCTTATCTGTGCAGACACCTCTAACAAACAACATGATCATAATACGACTTAATTCCTTCATATCATATTTTTTGAAGAGGAAGTTATTCATAACAAACTGCTCTGAAGCAAATGATAGATCACGAACTATATTATAGTTTACATTCTCTAGGAAATAGCCTTCTCTCTTACCTCTTTCTATAAAGTCCACCATCTCAGCCTCTCTGTTTTCATGCAATTTCCTCACATAGCTTAATAGGTTGGGATATTTCTGAAGGTCTTCAAAGAAGAGAGGATTAATCGTGATAAACTCTGATGTTCGCACCCTATAGACCTCAAGAATAATGTTGATAACGTTCATACCAGGCTTATCAAACTCTATAACCTGTTGGCGTTCTATATCTGCCCTACGCTGTAAAACTTCAAAGAGTAAGTCCTCCTTTGTCTCGTAAATCTCATATAATGTACGCTTTGATATCTTTAAATCACTGGCTATATCATCCATCTTAACTTGCTTAATGCCATGTTGATGGAATAATGTAGCAGCAACCTTAAGAATCTTCCCCTTTAGCTTCTGTCGATAGACAGTCTCATTATTTGTATTTTGCATTAATAGTTTCAATTTTCTGCAAAATTACAAAAAACTTTGGGAATGGTATCTGCTTTTTAGGTAGTTTTATTATCTTTGTGGCTACGTATAAAATAATTCACGAGAAAAAATTATATAAGATTATGGTCAAGGTAACAAAAGAGGCCGCTTTGGAATACCATCATAACGGTCGTCCAGGAAAGATTGAAGTTAAACCAACAAAGCCCTATAGCACACAGACTGATTTAAGTTTGGCTTATTCACCAGGTGTAGCATATCCTTGTTTAGAGATACAGCAGAACCCTGATGACGTGTATAAATATACTACTAAAGGCAATCTAGTAGCTGTTATCAGTAATGGTACTGCCGTTCTTGGTTTAGGTAATATAGGTGCAATGAGTGGTAAGCCAGTTATGGAAGGAAAGGGTTTACTATTCAAGATATATGGTGGTGTAGATGTCTTCGATATAGAGGTTAACGAGCAAGACCCAGATAAGTTCTGCGAAGCTGTAGAGAAGATAGCACCAACCTTTGGCGGTATTAATCTCGAAGACATTAAGGCACCAGAGTGCTTTGCTATCGAGGAGCGATTGAAGCGTACACTAGATATCCCTGTAATGCACGACGACCAACACGGTACTGCAATTATCTCTGCTGCTGGTTTGAAGAACGCCCTAGAGGTAGCTGGTAAAGATATTAGCAAGATCAAACTCGTAGTGAATGGTGCTGGTGCTGCAGCTATTTCATGTACGAAGATGTACGTAGCATTGGGCGTTAAGAAAGAGAATATCGTAATGCTAGATTCTAAGGGGGTCATCACTTCAGATCGTGAGAACCTCACCCCACAAAAGGCGTTATTTGCTACTGATCGTCGAGATGTACACACTTTAGAAGAGGCGATTAACGGAGCTGATGTATTCGTTGGACTATCAAAGGGTAATATACTCTCACAGGATATGATTCGTTCTATGAACGAGAAACCTATTGTGTTTGCATTAGCCAATCCAGTACCAGAGATTTCATACGATGACGCTATTGCAGCTCGCCCAGACGTAATCATGTCAACAGGTCGATCAGATTATCCCAACCAGATTAACAATGTGATTGGCTTCCCTTATATCTTCCGTGGAGCATTGGACGTACACGCGAAGGCTATCAACGAAGAGATGAAGATGGCGGCTGTACATGCTATTGCCGACCTAGCTAAGCAAACGGTACCAGACGTTGTCAATGAGGTTTATCATGTAAACGACCTCACCTTTGGTCCTAAGTATTTCATCCCGAAGCCAGTCGACCCACGACTAATTACTGAGGTAAGTGCTGCCGTAGCTAAGGCTGCCATGGATAGCGGCGTAGCCCGTACGCCAATCAAGGACTTTGAGGCTTACAAGCAGCATCTGCGCCAGATGTTAGGGCAAGAGACAAAGCTCACCCGCTCACTCCACGCAACAGCCGCTCAGCACCCACAGCGCATTGTCTTTGCCGAAGGTGGTCACCCTACCATGATGAAGGCAGCCGTACAAGCAAAGCAAGAAGGCATTTGCGTACCTATCCTTTTAGGTAATCAAGACCGCTTGAATCGTGTGGCAAATCGCCTGAAGTTGGACATCAGCGACATAGAAATCATTGATATGCGTGCCGATAAGGAGCAAGGTCACCGCGCCACTTACGCTAAGCATTTAGCCGAGAAGCGTGCCCGTGAGGGATACACCTTCGAGGAGGCATACGATAAGATGTATGAGCGCAATTACTATGGTATGTCAATGGTTGAAAATGGTGATGCTGATGCGTTTATTACGGGTCTATACACCAAATACAGCAATACGATTAAGGTTGCAAAGGAAGTTATCGGAATCCGTCCCGAGTATAAACACTTCGGAACCATGCATATTCTGAATACGAAGAAGGGTGTATTCTACATTGCAGATACCTTGATCAACCGCCATCCAGATAGTGATGTCCTAACTGATGTGGCACGTTTGGCAGCCCACTCCGTTAAGTTCTTCAACGACGAGCCAGCTATTGCAATGCTCTCATTCTCTAACTTCGGCTCAGATAATGGAGGCTCTCCAGAGCAGGTGCGTGAGGCTGTTGCGAAGTTGCAAGCCGAGTGTCCAGACCTCGCTATCGATGGTGAGATGCAAGTTAACTTCGCTTTGAACAAGGAGCTACGTGACGAGAAATTCCCATTCACACGCCTAAAAGGTAAGGATGTCAACACACTCGTGTTCCCCGACTTGTCATCGGCTAATAGTGGTTACAAACTCCTACAGGCGTTAAGCCCAGAGGCGGAAGTCATTGGTCCGATTCAGATGGGATTGAACAAGCCAATCCACTTTACCGACTTCGAGAGTTCCGTTCGTGACATCGTAAACATCACAGCGGTTGCTGCGATTGACGCATACGTGGAGAAGTTGAAGAAGAATAAGTAATCTGTTTTCAAGCACATATTAATAAAGCTCAGACTTGCATAAGTCTGGGCTTTATTCGTTTAGTGCTATATACTATTCATACGCTTTTAAATATTCCCCTAATAACCCACTCGCTTACTTGCAATCATATACTAAACCTATAGACTTACACCCTATGTGCGCCCTTTGACTAATAGGTTTCTGCTTTCTTTCTCACCCGTTCCAACATTCTTTCTCACGTGTTACGCATCTCTTTCTCATGCGTCTTGCGTCTTTGTGTTCCGTGTCTATTCTTATTCTCACCATGGTGAAATGAATGTCTCACCATGGTGAAACGAGTGTCTCATCATGATGAAACTAGTGTCTCATCGTGATGAAACTTGTGTCTCATCATGATGAGACTAACTTTACATACGTGTGTAAATGATGCACAACACGTGAGAAAGAGATGGAGAACGGGTGAGTAAGAATGCAGGAACACGTGAGAAAGAGATGCGCAACACGTGAGAAAGGATGCAGGAACAGGTGTATAACGATTCGCAAACAGATGAGAGAAACTGGGCAAACCTGTTAGAACGAATCGGATATAATAAGTCTTCAGAAGGACAAACCTATTAGAACGAATCAGATATAGTAAGTATTCGGAAGATATTACAATAAACTCACGCTCGTAAGTGCTATTTATTAGAAAGAAGATGAGCCTTATTCAACCACAAGCCTACGTAAGTTAGGAGTCCATTCAACATCAGTAGCTCGTAGCCAAACTTATATCCTGTAGTGTTAGAAACAATCATGTCTAAGGCAAAACATAGGAGTGGACTGGCAATAGCGATAAATGGGACATAGCGATCGTTCACCTTGTGTTTCGTTGAAAGACCAAAGGCGAAAAGACCTAAGAGAGGTCCGTAAGTGTAAGAGACGATTGTATAGACTGCATCTATCAGACTCGTGGAATTGACATAACGGAAAATAAGGATAAACAACACGAACACAACGGAAACACCGAGATGAGACCACTTGCGCAACCGCTCGTCCTTACGCTGGTTACAGATATCAACACAGAAGGTTGTGGTTAGGGCTGTCAGGGCAGAATCAGCACTGGAGAAACAGGCTGCAACAATACCAATCGTAAACAATATTACGACCCATGTACCTAATTGACCGCCTGCAATGACCTGTAACATCAAATCGTCTGATACTGCTGGGAGAGCTTGCCCCACCCGTTGGTAATACATCATCAATAAGATTCCCAAGGCTAAGAACAGGAGATTGACGGGGGCGAATGCGAAGCCATAACAGCACATATCCTTTTGTGCCTCACGCAAAGTCTTACAAGTAAGATTCTTTTGCATCATGTCCTGATCAAGTCCTGTCATCACAATGACGATGAAGATACCGCTAAGGAACTGCTTCCAGAAGTTCTGTGTTGATACCCAATCATCTAATACGAAGATGCGCGAATGGCTATCTGCTGCAATGGCTTGCACGGCTTGAGGGAGATTCAATCCGAGTACATCCACTACCTTATATATTATGAGCAACAGAGCAAGGAGCATACAAAGTGTTTGAAATGTATCGGTCAATACAAGGGTGCGTATTCCGCCCCTCCGTGTATAGAGCCATATCAATGCAACCAACACCACAACGGTTACGGGAAACGGAATGGCGTATTTGTCGAGAACGAATTGCTGGAGTATCATGCAGACAACATAGAAGCGAACGGCGGCACTTGCCATCTTTGACAAGAGGAAGAAGGCTGCGCCCGTCTTGTAACTCCTATTGCCGAGACGGGTTTGCAAATAAGTATAGATAGTTGTCAGGCGTAGACGATAATAAACGGGTAATAGCAGATAAGCCACGACGAAGTAACCCACGATAAAGCCCAAACAGGTTTGCATATAGGTCATATCACTCGTGAGTGTCATACCTGGTACACTTACAAAAGTCACGCCCGAGATACTAGCACCTATCATACCAAACGCCACCAAATACCATGGTGACTTACCATTAGCACGGAAGAAAGTCTCGTTATCGGCTTTGCGCCCTGTAAGCAAACTGATGAGTAAGAGTATGCAGAAGTAGACTGCAATCGTAGCAATTATAATCATGATGTAGATAAAGAGAGAAGATGAGTCCCCGTGTGTTCCGTTTATTTGATTCTAGCAACACGAATACCAATATTCGATGGTCGTGACGTCATATACTGATAGAAAGTTTCGGTAGGTTCTACCACCCTATTGCCGTTCTTCTTAAGACTGGAGGCGTTCATGAGATGGAGTCCGTCCTCATGCCAAACGGCAAAGCCGAGATGAGTTGTATCGAGTTCCCGCTTGTTAGTTACAATAGCTATGATGTCGCCATCATGGATAACCTCTCGCAACTCGTTGTTATTATTCAGCAAGGCAGTAGGGATATAGCGCACCTTTGTTCCGTTACTAGCATCCTCTAATTTCTTGAGTTCAGCCACACGCCTCGGGTTATTCTTTAGCATATCATACGCCTTTGCGTTAAGGCTCATATAGTTTATTTTCAATGTTTGTACCGCTGTAAAAGGTGGGTTAGGCGTGTTAATCTCTTTGACAAATCCCATGCGCACATTGTCCTCCAACCACCAATGGAAATAGTGAAGACGGTTCACATAACTCATCTTACCGCCACGATAACGAATCAGTTCTAATTGGTGTACGTAATCAGAGAACTTATGTTTGCCTCGCTCAGCACATAGCGTTAGAGCCGTCACAGCCTCAACATAAGTGGTGCAATCTAAGCCATGTAAATTGACGACGAGCCTTTCCTCATCGTTCTTATCCAATGTGTGCGCAACGTAAGGAACACCTATAAACTTGTGGGCTATCGTGAGGATAAGTTCCTCATGTGATAGACTATGCCTTTGTGCAGCCATATCTTGTAAGATACCACATACCAACGCACTGTCTGCTTTAGAATAAGAATCAATATAAGCAGGTAAGGCGTCTTTGTTCGCATGATATTCAGCACTCACGGAACTATCTTCTATCTTTTCAGCCACTACCCCCTGCTGTTTATGCTTATTCTCTATTGTCTTAGCTCCACATGCAGTCAATGCTATGAGAAACAAACCAATTATGCTATACTTCTGCTTCATCACTTATCCTTTCTGTTCTTGATAGCCTTCCTTCTTCTTCGCCTTCCTCTTTCCAAAGTTAAAGCCTACATAGAGATTGACACTACCAAAGAAGTTATTTGTTGAGAAGTTACTACGCCTGTAATTGTAAGCATGGAGTATCATGCTCATACCTGCATACCACTTACTATTGTTCCATACAAGTCCAAAACGCCCGATACCATCTATGTTGATGTTATTGAACTTAAAGTCACTGATGGAGAAACGCTTATGTGTCACGTCGCCCGAGCTCTGCTTGTAAGCCAGTGCAACAGACAACGAACTAGCAAGAAGCCAGTTGTGGGCGAAGACCCAATTATAGGCATAGCCTCCACTAACAGATACATCCGTGTACTTTATCTTATCGAACATCAAAGTACTATCTACCGCAACGCTTCCTCCTAGACGATTAGCAACAAGGTTGTTTAGCTCCTTCCAATCAACCTCGAGCGTATGTCTTGTGTAACCGATACCTAATAACGGACTACCCGCAGAGCGACGTTGTATAGTGCTTTGACTGAAGGCTGCAGGATAAGAGAAACGGCGGTGATTGAAGATATAATAGATATTGAAACCTTTGATACTTGAGGTTAATCCGTCAAAGCCAGCCCCCTTTATGGGGTCGGTATTAATAGTCTCACCAAGATAGAGTTGCCGTATCTTATAATCGTTACCAGTCCTTCTGTAATATATGTCAATGCCTAGCATTGAACTATACAGACTTAAATCATATTCTTGTCTGCGCTTATCATTAATCTTGCGTAGTAAATGCGTGATATCGACAGTATAACCTAGGAATATCCACCGCCAACCGAAGTAAGGTCCAATGCGGATATTAGCCTCTGGCGCAAAGGTAATGCTTTGCCCTTTATCGCTCGCTATACGATACACCTCGTAAGTGTTCGTATTCTGCAACATTGTTGTGAAGTTATATCGCTGTGGCTCAATATAGCTTGTGTCTATGTCATTGAACTTATAGCCAGTCTTTCTCTTCTTGTGGTATTCCGTCTTATTCCTATAAGCACTAGAATCTATTCGCATCCAGCGTATCGTGTCAAGTGTGTGTTCCAGGTTACCAACCGCCTTTGTAGAAGTATGTGCATTCGCCATCCCTATTCCCATGAAGAACAAGAGGAATGATAACAAAACACAACGATTAATCAGCAGATTCATTGATAACACGGATTTGAATAATATGTAAATGTAGTAAGGCTTCTATATCTTACCAAGAATACGATCTATCACCCAGTTCGTTGGAGTCGCACTGATACTTGTACAATCGCAGGAACCATATCCCTGCATATCTTCTATGACGGACTTAATGATTGGTAACTGAACGTAAGGCGGATTAGCTACTTCTATATCCTTTTCGCCCTCACTTGTACAGAGGTGGATGGGCGTGTATGTATAGACGGAGAACGACAGACGTCCCTTTGTCCCATAAACCTCAATATAATCCTCACGCGCACTCTCATGAGCGACAAAGCACCAAGCACCACTTCCAGTGAGACCATTCTCGAAACGGAAAACAGCATTTACAGTGTCTTCAACATCATAAAGTCCAGCTCGGTTAGCTGTATAACCATGTGCCTTAACAATAATACCAAAGAAGTTCTGAAGCAAGTCTAACTGGTGGGGAGCTAAGTCGTAAAAGTATCCACCACCCGAGATATTCGACTGTAATCGCCACGGATGTTGCACATTGCTCTTATAATCCAGGTCACGTGGTGGGACGGCAAAGCGTACTTGCACGGTTAGGATATCTCCGATAGAACCATTATCTATTATCTCCTTTACCTTTTGAAAGTATGGAAGATAACGGCGGTAATAAGCAACGAAGCAAGGAACATTCGTCTGTTCTGATATACGATTGATACGAACACAATCCTCGTAAGATGCAGCCAATGGCTTCTCTATGTAACAGGGCTTACCAGCACGCATTGCCATGATAGCGAATGTGGCATGGGCAGCAGGCGGCGTCGCAATATATACGGCATTCACATCAGGATCATCAACTAACTCCTGCGCATCTGTGTACCATTTTCTAATATTATGGCGTTCGGCATAAGAACGTGCCTTCAGTTCACTACGACTGAATACAGCTACTACATGTGAGCCCATAACCTCATTAAACGCAGGTCCTGACTTCTTCTCTGTGACCTCCCCACAGACTATAAAACCCCAATTGATTTGCTTCATTGCTCTTTGCTTTTCTGCAAAATTACTAAAAAACTATCAACTAACCAGCCCTAGCTCTTAAGTTTTTAGTATCTTTGCAACATAGGGTACACAATTACACATAAATCGGAATGATAATTAAGAAATCAGAATTTACTATATCATCGCCTAGTTTATCAAAATGTCCTGATGATACTAAAGCAGAATATGCATTTATCGGACGCTCTAATGTTGGTAAATCAAGTCTTATAAATATGTTATGCAACCATAAAGGATTGGCTAAGACATCAGCTAAGCCTGGTAAGACTTTACTCATCAACCACTTCATCATTAATAATGAATGGTATTTGGTTGACCTCCCTGGCTATGGTTATGCCAAGAACTCTAAGACGGTGCGTAACAAGCTGGAGCAGATGATAGCGCAATACATTCTACAGCGCAAACAACTGGTCAATGTGTTTGTTCTCATTGATATTCGACATGAGCAACAGAAGATAGATCGTGAGTTTGTCGATTGGTTGGGAGAGAGCAATGTTCCCTTCTCTATCATCTTCACTAAGGCTGACAAGCTATCTCCTGCAAAGGCTAAGTCTAACGCATTACTATGGATGAAGAAGTTACAAGACAGATGGGAAGTATTGCCTCCTTACTTCATCACCTCATCAGAAGACAAGACTGGGCGAGACGAAGTACTTGATTATATTGACCAGATAAACGCAACACTGGAATAACCCCTAAATACATGGCACAGATACCTTACCTTGATGTCCAAAACTTAACTAAGAGCTTTGGAGCACAGGTTCTTTTCAAAGATATTTCATTTTCGATAGCTGAAGGGCAACACATAGGATTAGTAGCACAGAATGGTACGGGTAAGTCTACCCTATTATCTATTCTAATTGGAAAAGAAAGCTATGATACTGGTTCTATTATCTATCGCAATAACTTACGTGTAGGACTTCTAGAACAGAGCCCGAAGTTTGATCCCGAAGAGAGTGTGCTAGACGCCTGCTTTAACCATGAGGGAAATCCAGAAAGATTATTGAAGGCAAAGCAAATTCTCACAATGCTAAAGCTCACTAATCTTGACCAACCAATGGGACAATTAAGTGGCGGACAGCAGAAACGTGTAGCACTAGCGAATGTTCTTATCCTCGAGCCTGACTTCCTCATTCTTGACGAGCCAACGAACCATTTAGATTTAGAGATGATTGAATGGCTTGAAGGTTATCTATCACGTGGCAATAAAACAATCTTTATGGTTACACACGATCGCTATTTCCTTGACAATGTGTGTAACACGATACTTGAATTAGACAATAACACGATCTACACCTATCGAGGTAATTATTCTTATTACTTAGAGAAGAGACAAGAACGTATTGATAATACACGTGCCGAGATAGCACGTGCCAATAACCTTTATCGCACAGAGTTAGAATGGATGCGTCGTATGCCACAAGCACGTGGTCATAAAGCGCGCTATCGAGAAGAGGCCTTCTATGAGTTAGAGGCAAAAGCCAAACAACGCATAGAAGAACGACAAGTAAGACTAAAGTCCTCTAACGTTTATATAGGTAGTAAGATCTTCGAATGCCAATACGTATCGAAGAAGTTTGATGAGAAAGTTATCCTCAACGACTTCTATTATAACTTTGCACGATTTGAGAAGATGGGTATCGTGGGAAATAATGGAACAGGCAAGTCAACTTTCATTAAGATGCTTCTTGGAAAGGTAGCTCCCGATAGCGGACGATTCGATATTGGAGAGACCGTTCGCTTTGGTTATTTCTCACAGGAAGGATTAAAGTTCCGTGACGATCAAAAAGTTATTGATATCATCACGGATATAGCCGATTACATCGATATGGGAGGCGGTAAACACATGACTGCTTCTCAATTCTTAAATTACTTCCTCTTCTCTCCTGAAGAGCAGCATAATTATGTTTACAAGCTATCTGGCGGAGAGAAACGTAAGCTATATCTCTGTACAGTACTCATGAAGAATCCTAACTTCCTCGTACTGGACGAGCCAACTAACGACTTAGATATTCAAACCTTACAGATTCTAGAAGAGTATTTGCAAGACTTCCCCGGCTGTGTTATAGTAGTTTCGCACGACCGCTATTTTATGGATAAAGTCGTTGATCATTTGCTCGTATTCAAAGGTGAAGGAGAAATACAAGACTTCCCTGGTAACTACACGCAATACAGAGATTATCAGAAGATGAAATCCAAAGAAGATAATCAAACAAAGCCAGTAAAGAATACGAAACAGGTTAATGCAGAAGCTAAGAACAATTCTTCGATAAATGGGAAGCACAAGATGACCTTCAAAGAGAAACGAGAATACGAACAAATATCAGAGAAGATCAATCAACTAGAAACAGAACAGAAACAACTAGAAGAAGAACTTTGCTCTGGTAATCTCTCGGTAGAAGAATTAACCGAAAAGAGTAAACGATTGCCAATATTAAAAGATGAACTCGATGAGTTAGAACTTAGATGGCTAGAACTTTCGGAGTTAGTTTAACCCGTTTGAGTACAAGTGAAGTTCTTTTATCACACTGGTTATCATTAAATTATTGAAAGCTTTTTCTTACGAAAGAGCTTTCTTTTTTATATATCAGATAATCAGGTAGTTACATATTCACAATAGCTTCCTCCAAAAAGGTACTATCGTTTTCGAGAAAAAGTACTATCGTTTTCATTGAAAAGTAGTATCGTTTTCAGGAAAAGATACTATCGCTTTATTCAAAACATATATACATTTCGATTGTACTTATTCTATTAGTTTCTTCTTTCCTATATTTGAAGTCAGAATAATGTACTATCGGGACATCATTTTCATTACAATTTATGTAACCCTTTACCATTAAGAACGCACACGAATAACATTAAGTAAGCCTTCTGACACACGGAAAAATACTTCCTTTCCTCCAAAAGGCATTATATAAACACGCTCTGGATTGTGTTGATATTGTGGACGAGGATCTTGCGCAAGGACTTCCTTTAAGGCAGAAAGTTCCTCTACTCCAAACTTAGCTGCTATCTCATCAGGAATATAAACCGAAAGTTTCTGCCACTCCTTCTTGTCCGTAAAGCCACCTTTAGCCTCTGGATGACTATCGACATACGGAATATAAGGCTTTATGTCATATATGGGCGTACCATCCATAAGGTCGGCACCAATAACTTCAATTTCACTTTCGGTGATTTGCTTAATAAGAACAGAAGATAAACCAAGTCCGTTAGGGCGGAAAGGTGACCTAGTAGCAAAGACACCCAAGCGCTTATTCCCTCCTAATCGTGGTGGGCGAACAGTAAATTTGATTTCATTAGACGAAGGATTAGCCGAAAATCCCCATATCAACCACAAGTAATCAAAATCTTCTAAGCCACGTAAGGCTTCTTCTCTTTGATATTTCTTTTCAAAGACAATACGCCCCACAAGATTATGGACTAATCCGCTCTGTCTAGGTATCCCAAACTTTGAAGTTAAAGGAGAACGGAAGAAGGCTATAGGTTCTATTTCTTTCACAGTTGCAAAGTTAATATTTTGCTTTTTATTAGGCATTAAATAAACGATTTTATTTATCTTTGCAAACAAATAATACTATTAAACAATGGAAAATAAAACAGAACAAAGTATTGAAATTCCTGAGAATGCTTTCAGAGAATTGAAGGAAGGTGAGGAGTATCACCCTATCATGTCTCCTCAACAAACTTACAGAGAAGTAAGCCCATGGTCTATCACTTGGGGTATCCTAATGACAGTATTATTCTCCGCAGCCGCAGCTTACTTAGGTTTGAAAGTTGGACAAGTATTTGAGGCAGCTATACCAATCGCTATTATTGCTATTGGATTGTCCTCTGCCACTAAACGTAAGAATGCACTTGGCGAGAATGTTATCATCCAAAGTATTGGTGCTTGTTCAGGAGCCGTTGTTGCGGGTGGAATCTTTGTCATGCCAGCTATCTATATGTTAGACTTGCAAGCTGACTTCCTAAAGATTTTCATTGCAGCGGCACTGGGCGGTGTATTAGGAATCTTATTCTTAATTCCCTTTCGCAAGTACTTTGTTAAAGATCAACATGGCAAGTATCCTTTCCCTGAAGCAACAGCTACAACACAAGTTCTTGTCAGTGGTGAGAAAGGTGGAAGCCAGGCAAAACCATTACTTCTTGCAGGACTCGTTGGTGGTTTATACGATTTCATTGTAGCAACATTCGGTTTCTGGAACGAAAACGTAACAAGCAGAATGATTGGTTTTGGTGAAACAATCGCAGAGAAAGCAAAACTAGTATTCAAAGTAAATACAGGAGCTGCTGTACTCGGACTTGGTTATATCATCGGACTAAAGTATGCTTTCATCATTTGTTTAGGTTCACTGGCTGTATGGTGGCTTATTGTTCCTGGTATGGCTCTCCTATTCCCTGACACTGTATTGAATCAGTGGGATCCAACCATTACAACAGCTGTTGGTCAGATGGCACCTGAAGTTATCTTCAAGTCTTACGCACGTTCTATTGGTATTGGTGGTATTGCTATGTCAGGTATCATTGGTATAGTGAAATCATGGGGAATCATCAAGAGTGCTGTTGGATTAGCAGCCAAAGAGATGAAAGGTAAAGGAGGTAATCAGTCAGAGGTTCTTCGCACACAAAGAGACATATCCTTCAAGATTATAGCCTTCGGAAGTATTGCAACGCTGATTATCACCTTCTTGTTCTTTTACTTCGGAGTAATGAACTTTAACCTGCTCCATGCTGTTGTTGGTATTATTCTTGTGACCATCATAGCTTTCCTCTTCACCACTGTTGCCGCTAATGCCATTGCTATTGTAGGAAGCAATCCTGTTTCTGGTATGACATTAATGACACTTATCTTAGCCTCAGTAGTCATGGTTGCTGTAGGTTTGAAAGGCAACGCAGGTATGTTAGCAGCACTTCTCATGGGTGGCGTTGTTTGTACAGCCTTATCAATGGCGGGATCTTTTATAACAGACTTAAAAATTGGTTATTGGCTAGGAACAACTCCAAAGAAACAAGAAACATGGAAGTTCCTCGGCACAATAATTTCTGCAGCAACTGTTGCGGGTGTGATGATTGTCTTAGATAAAACTTATGGTTTCAATTCTGGTAAATTAGCTGCTCCACAAGCGAATGCTATGGCAGCCGTCATCAAACCATTGATGAGCGGTCAAGGTGCACCTTGGATTCTCTATGCTATTGGAGCTGTGATAGCTTTAGTCTTAGACCGCTGCAAGATTCCTGCTCTAGCTTTTGCCTTGGGTATGTTCATACCTCTTGAGCTAAACATTCCTTTGTTAGTTGGTGGTGCTATTAATTGGTATGTGACAACTCGTTCTAAGAGTGAAACCATCAACAAGGCTAGAGGTGAGAAGGGAACATTGATTGCTTCAGGTTTCATTGCTGGTGGAGCATTGATGGGAGTCGTCTCTGCCTTACTGAAGTTTGGTGGTATTGAGTTCCAATACGGTACATGGTGGGAGAATCATCTATCAGAGCTCCTTTCACTCATTGCTTACATTGCACTCATTCTCTACTTTATCGCTGCAACGAAACTAAGTAAGAAGGAGTTAGAATAAATCCTAAGTCATACTGATTGTACATAAAGCCAATTACAATCAGTATGAAAACAAAAGAGGATATGTCTAAATGACATATCCTCTTTTATTATATACATATTATATAAGGTGAATCTTACTCCTCTTCTGCAGGCTTCATATTAGTGTACACATTCTGTACATCGTCAAACTCTTCAAGTCGCTCCACCATCTTATCTATAGTTTCACGCTGTTCAGGAGTAACATCTTTCAAGTCGTTTGGTATACGTGTAAACTCTGCAGAAGTTATCTCGAAACCATTATCCTCTAAATGTTTCTGAATGTCACCAAAGCTAGTTGGCTCACCATAGATGGTAATCTCATTCTCTTCTTCATCTTCATCAAACTCATCATCAACTCCATAGTCAATCAAGTCGAGAATCAATTCCTCCATATCTAAGCCGTCCTTCTTTTTGAATGAGAAGACTGCTTTGTGATCGAAGAGGAAGCTCAAAGAACCTTGAGTACCCAAGTTGCCATTGAACTTATTGAATACAGAACGAACATCGGCAACGGTACGTGTGGTATTGTCTGTCAATGTGTCAACAAACACAGCAATACCATGAGGACCATACCCCTCATAAGGTACCTCCTTATAATCGCTTTGATCCTTACCCATTGCGTTCTTGATAGCTCGCTGGATATTATCCTTTGGCATATTCTCACGCTTACATGTAGCGATAATTGCACGAAGACGAGGATTGTTTTCAGGCTCTGGTCCACCTGCCTTTACAGCAATAGCGATTTCCTTACCTAACTTTGTAAATGTGCGAGCCATGTGGCCCCATCTCTTGAGCTTAGTAGCTTTGCGATATTCAAATGCTCTACCCATTGGATTTTCTTATTAACGGAGTTCTGCTCCTAGTTTATTTGTTAAATTCTTAATTAATTTCTGCATGATAGCATCGATAGCCTTATCGTTGAGCGTCTTTGTCTCATCCTGAAGAATGAAGTTGACAGCGTAGCTCTTCTTGCCTTCTGGTAAGTTCTTACCCTGATAAACATCGAAGAGTTCCACACGCTTCAACTGTTTCTTATCTGTCTGACGTGCTATCTCTTCTATCTGAGCAAACTCTACATTATTATCAACTAATAATGCAAGGTCACGACTTACTGCAGGGTACTTAGAAATCTCGTGGAACTGCAACTTATTCTTACGAGTTGCTTTCATCAAGCCAGTCCAATCAAGTTCTGCATAATAAACCTTCTGGTCTATATCAAAACTCTTCAGAACCTTATGATTAACGATTCCCATTTCTACCAACGCCTTGCCTGCACGTGTCTTCAAGACAAGTGCCTTATCGAAAGCATTATTGTCCGAATTAGTACAAACCAACAAACCTTGTGGTACACCTATACGGCGAAGGATATTTTCAACATAAGCCTTCAACTCATAGAAAGAACTATCCTCGTCAGGATGTGCCCATGATCCTTGAATATGTTTACCTGTTACCCATAAGGCAATGTGATGATCTTGTACATAAGCCTTTACTGGGCTTTCTTCTGACCATTTCTCCTTATCGTACTTATAGACATTGCCCACCTCAAAGAAGCGGAGGTTCTGTGCCTTACGATTAACGTTACGAACAATGCTCTCCAAACCACCAAAGAGTAAGGTCTGACGCATTACCCCCAAGTCAGCTGATAGTGGATTCATCACCTTTACTGTTTCTTCCCAAGGATAAGCATTAAAACCAGTCTCCTCATAGTAAGAAGCCTTAGTTAAAGAGTTGTTCATAATCTCTGAGAAGCCCTCGCCTACAAGCTGCTCACCAATGATATTCTCCTTATGGTACTCTTTATCAGCATCCTCTGCTATCGTCAACGAAGACTTCAATGTGGTTGGGATCTCTACATTATTATATCCATAGATACGAAGTATATCCTCTACAACATCACAAGGACGCTGAACATCCACACGATAGGCTGGAACCAATAAATCTAAACCTTCTGCATCTTCCTTCACTACCTTCATCTCAAGGCTTTCGGCAATTCGCTTAATAACATCATTGCCAAGTTTCTTACCAATGAGGCGATCACAATACTCGTAATTTAAACGAACTGGGAAGTCGGACATCTTTGTAGGATACTCATCACGAATCTCCATACTGATCTTGCCTCCTGCCAATTCTTTACAAAGAATAGCTGCTTGCTTGAGTGCATAGATAACGCCATTTGGATCAATGCCACGCTCAAAACGGAAGCTAGCATCAGTAGATAACCCATGACGACGAGCACTCTTACGTATCCATGTTGGATGGAAGTAAGCACTCTCTAGAACCACGTTACGGGTGGTCTCATAAGTTCCACTACCCTTTCCACCAAAGACACCAGCAATACACATCGGTTCGTCCTCATTACAAATGGCAAGGTCATGCTCACCTAGAATGTGCTCCTCACCATCGAGTGTAACGAACTTCTTTCCCTCGTTATTGTCTTTTACGATGATATGGTGACCCTTCACCATGTCTGCATCAAAGCAGTGCATTGGCTGACCATACGCCATCATGATATAATTAGTAATGTCTACGATGTTATTGATGGGGCGCAAACCAATGACATTCAACTTATCTTTCAACCATTGTGGGCTTTCCTTAACCTCGCAATCGGTAATACTCAAACAAGCATAGCGACGGCATGCCTCGGGATTATCGATAGTTACCTCGATTGGAAGATCATGATTATCAACTACAAAGGCATCACAATTAGGACGATGAAGCGATGTCTTATAGCCGTTCTGTGTGAGCCAAGCATAAAGATCACGAGCCACTCCATAATGACTAAGAGCATCGGCACGGTTAGCAGTGATATCTATATCAATTAGCCAGTCGCTATCCAAATGATAATACTCTGCAGCAGGCTGTCCTACTGGTGCATCTTCTGGTAAAACTATTATTCCATCGTGAGCTGTACCGACACCTATTTCGTCCTCCGCACAGATCATGCCAAGACTTTCAACGCCACGCAGCTTACTCTTCTTAATTACAAATTCCTTGTCGCCATCATAGAGCACACAACCAAGATCAGCTACAATAACCTTCTGTCCTGCAGCTACATTGGGAGCGCCACAAACAATTTGCTGTGGTTCCCCTTTGCCTAAGTCTACGGTTGTAACATGAAGATGATCTGAATTAGGGTGCGCCTCACAAGTCAATACTTTACCAACAAAGAGGCCCTTGAGTCCTCCACGTATCGTTTCAACCTCTTCCAATGCGTCAACTTCCAAACCAGTAGATGTCAGCGCGTCCGCCGTCTCCTGTGGAGTAAGGTCAAAGTCAACGTATTCCTTTAGCCATTTGTATGAAATCTTCATTATCTAGATATATTGTTTATTCCAAAAATACATGCAAAATTACTAAAAAATTAAGATATGGCAAAGGGATGACTGAAAAAAGCCACCAAAGTAAGAGGATTCTACCCGTAAGCAACATCCATACTTAATAAGCAGAAGCATCCACACTATTCTATGAAATGGGTAAGAACATAGTTTACTCTAAATGATTTTTTATTACAGCTAAAGATAATAAAAGTAACTTTCTTAACTATCAAAAGGATTACGAAAGTGCAACAGAACACATGATTAGGAGACAAAAGAACTTCAAAATAAAATACGTTCATATAGTAACATATTGTCCTCTATTTAATTATAACAGATACTTGAGAGAATCAATTACAACACTATTCAATAATCAACTAAAGTTTAGTTAACTTCTAACTTTGAGTACTATTAACGTTTAACTTAAAGTACGGGGGACGTATAACTTAAAGTATAATCAAGGTTTAACTTAAAGTACAAACGACCTCTAACTTAAAGTACAAACCAGTATGAGATATAACTTCAAAAGATATTAGATATAAATAGAACAAGAAAATTAATTTATCCTATCAATCAAGTATTTATAACCTATTTGTTTTACTTTTACTATAATAAAGAAATGATATTCATTTAGCACCTATTTACTCTTCAACTTTAACTCTTGAAATGACACAACGTAGGCTGGAATATTAGTGATAGTTATTGAATATAGTGTAATAAATAATAAACAATTACCCCTTTAACTTGGAAGCGAATCATCCCCTAAATAAAGAGTTTATATAACGCTAATAACATAAAAAAGGTAGTTAGGAAAAACCTAACTACCTTCTATATATAGGATGACAAATTATAAAGTATGACCATCTAAGAAATCCTGTAACTTACTCTTATAACTATCAGATATTGGAAGAACAGCATTACCAATAACGACACGAAGACGATCGACTCCGTCAATATTCTTCATGTGTACAATGTAAGATCTATGAATACGCATGAATTCTGGTCGAGGCAGAGACTCCTCTATCTTCTTCATATTCATAAGGCTCATGATAGGCTCATGATTACCTGTGAGATATATCCTTACATAATCTTTCAAGCCTTCTATGTAAAGAATATCGTCAAACATGATCTTAACTAACTTATAATCACTCTTTACAAAGATGAAACGATCACCGGAAGCGTTCTCTGACTGATGAAGACTATTGAACCAATCTAACGCACGATTAGCTCCAGCCAAGAAATCATCATAGCTAATAGGCTTCATTAAATAGTCAACAGCATTAGCTTTGTAACCCTCTATGGCATATTGACTGAATGCTGTTGTAAATATTATTTTGGTTTCTTTTGGTAGAATCCTAGCAAACTCTAACCCACTTAGTTCAGGCATTTGAATATCTAAGAAAATAAGGTCTACCTTATTTTCACGAATACACTTTATCCCTTCTACAGCACTATTAAATACTCCAACCAGATTTAAAAATAGAGTCTTCTTCGCATAGCTAGCTAATAAACCTGCTGCTAATGGCTCATCATCAATGATTATACAATTTAGTGTCATAGATAATTATTTTAGACGAATATATGTTCATTTTACTATCGTATTTCTTTTTCCATTGATACTTACCTGGGTAAGCTAGCTCTAAACGACGCTCAACTTGCTTAAGCCCTATACCATGTCCACTTCTTTCTTCTTTGGTCTTCGGATGATGACTGTTCTCTATAGCAAAAACTATACGTTCGTCATTCGCATCCAATAAAATGTGAATAAAATTCTTATGACTAGGACTGATTCCATGCTTAAATGCATTCTCAAGAAGAGATATAAATATCATTGGAGCAACTTGTATATTACAAGGCTCAGGAAGGTTGCACTCTCGTTTGATATCAACATTATCGGGTAAACGAATCATCATTAACTCAATATAGTTGTTCAAAAATTCTACCTCCTCCTTCAAACTTACGTAGGGTTGCTGATAATCATAAAGTATATGGCGCAACATCTTTGAAAGATCAATGATTGCTTTCTGCGCTTTCTCCGTATCAAAAGCTGTAAGCGCATAGATATTATTCATTGTGTTAAGTAAGAAGTGTGGGTTCACCTGCTGACGAAGATTAATCAGCTCAGCTTTTGTCATTGCAGTTTCTGCTTCTCTCTTCTCTTCTTCAGCCTTTGACCAGCGTTGCGCCATCAATACAGATGTTGCCGCACCTGCACATATACTAAGATTAAAGATATTGCGAGTAATAAAGAAAAGATGTGGGTTTATGTTTTCTTCCTCACTCTGTAATAACAATTGATAGGAGAATGATATAATATATCGTTCTGTACCTGTATAGTACAACCACTCATGTTGTGCTATGGACAAAAATAAGATGAGGATAACATTATAAATCCAGAATTCTCTCTCATCTCCTTTTAACAACTTGGGAGCAAAAACAAAATAATTGACGTAAGCCACTATCATCATTGACAATGGAACAATATATTGATATAAGCTCTCTTGCCATGAAAATAAACCAAAAGGTGAGTATATGATAGGCACGAGGAACAATGGAAGCCAAAGTACTATCTGACTCCAAAATACCTTTGATGTATAAATTTGTTTCCTCATTATTACTACTTATTAATCGTATCTATCACAAATTCGCAAACAAAGATAATAAAACTTTCTGTAAAAAAAATGTATTATCTGAATATGTGAGTTTATTTTACATTAATCATCTTGAATGTCTATACTAAAACCCCGTAATTAACTAATTTTTATATTATAAGACCTTATTCATACAAAAAACGCATGCCAAAAGACATGCGTTTTTAGACTAAATAACTTGTTTGTTATTTTGATAAATGATATTGTATGCGACTATCATTCATAGTGCTGAAGTCTTGCAATATATTTACCGATTATATCAAACTCAATATTAACGATTGAGCCAAGTTTTATATCCGCAAAGTTCGTATTTTCCTTTGTGTATGGTATAATCGCTACTTTAAAACTATTATCAGTAGGATTACAAACGGTGAGAGACACTCCATTTACTGTTATTGAACCTTTATCTACAGCGAAATAGCCTCTTTGAGCCATTTCACGATTAAGGGGATACTCAAAAGTATAGTATGTACTCCCATCAGCATCCTCCATGTTGATACATTTAGCAGTTTGATCTACATGACCTTGCACGATGTGACCATCTAAACGTCCATTCATCATCATTGAACGCTCAATATTAACCCTATCTCCTACTTTTAGTAAGCCCAGATTTGAACGCTCAAGTGTTTCTTTCATCGCTGTAACAGTATATGTTTCGTTTTCAAAACGAACTACTGTGAGACATACTCCATTATGAGCTATACTTTGGTCTATCTTTAATTCATTTGTAAATGAACAACGAAAAGTAAAATGGATATTTTCCTGTTCGTGTTCTATACGAACCAATTGAGCCATCTCTTCTACAATACCTGAGAACATATAATTAATTCCTTTCTTTTCTCCTTTAGAGGATAGTAGTTGTGCTTATGTCATCTGCCATATAATATAAGGACAACTATCTTTCACATGGAGCTTTTAAGATTTAGTTAATAAATTAGACACATATAAAAAGGTGAGACTCCTATGTAGGAATCTCACCTCAATTCCCTCATCTTGTATAGTTGGGAAATGGAAGAGTCGTATCGATGATGTGATGAAAAGTCCGAGTATCAATGATAAGAGAGCTCCTCGTCTTTGTAATCCACTGACCTTGCGGCTTAGTCGCATAATGCGATTTATGTGGCCCGCCATTAACAAAAGAAGTCATCTCGGGTTTTCTAATTTATTTGATGACTATCCCAATCGAATCGATACGACTAAATCTGTATCCTTTCGGTGTGCAAAGTTAGTATAAAGTTCCTGATCATCCAAACAATTTGTAATTAAATTGTTTATATCTTTATAGGACTTACACTTAATAAACCTCTTATTTCAACCGATTAATGTATCTTGTAATATTTCACTAAGGGTTGGATGAATATGAATAATATCACATATTTCGTCTAATGTAGTATCACGATTCATTAGAGCAGAGAGCTCTTGTATGAGATCTGCAGAATGACTTCCATAAGCATGTCCACCAAGGATTAGACCATCTTCTCCTATCAGGATTTTAATCATACCTTCCGTTTCATTCATACTTAGCGCTTTACCATTTGATCGATAGAAACCTTTTCGTATTGTATAATTAATACCAGCTTCTTTACATTGTTCTTCCGTCTTACCCACACACGCAGCCTCTGGATAAGTGAAGATTGCAGAAGGCATAATCTCAAGACAGATATTGTCCTGCTTACTTAAAATATGATTAACAGCACGGAATCCTTGGAAAGTAGCTGCATGCGCTAACATCTGACGAGCATTTACATCTCCAATAGCATAAACGCCATTAATGTTGGTTTCCATGTTCTTATCAACAGGGATTCCTTTGAGAGAATATTCTATATTTGTTGAATCTAGCCCAATATCCATCACATTAGGTTGTCTACCAGTAGCTATAAGGACTAGGTCTGCCTCTAATTTTATCTCTTTGTCTTTTTTATTAAATACTACAACTGTATCCACATTATCCTCCTCTGTTGGAGGAATAACTTTTTCAACAGCACTTTGCATATAGAATGTTACTCCTCGCTTCTCTAGCATTTTCCTCAGACGTTTTGCAATATCACTATCTATCATAGGAAGACACTCCTTCATGTATTCTACAACAACCACCTGACATCCGAAAGCTGCAAATGCTGAAGCGAACTCCATACCAATAACTCCTGCCCCTATAATAATAAGTCGTTTTGGTAGTTTATCAATAGAAAGAAGTTCTGTAGAAGTAACAACCGAACGCTTAAGCGTAGGATTATTTAAATAATCTTCTCTATTTATAAAAGGTGGCAGCTTTGCTTGAGATCCAGTTGCTATAATAATATTCTTTGCTTCTATTTTCCTGTCACCAACTTCAACAATATGATCAGAAACAAAATGTGCTTCACCTTTTATTAAATTGATATTTGGCTGATTAAGTAATGTATTTATCCCCTCCCTTAACTGGCTAAGTACCCCATTCTTTCTTTCCATCACTTTCACAAAATCAAGTGAAGGAAGAGTGTCAAAAGAAGAAAGAGCTGCTATACGAACCTCTGCATCATGTGCAAGACATTTAGTAGGAATACATCCTGCGTTAAGACATGTTCCTCCTAGTTGATCTTTTTCGATAATAGTTACATGTAAACCATTCTTAGCAGCGTAAGAAGCGGTTCGGTAACCGCCAGGTCCCGAACCGATAATCAATAAATCTGTTTTATCCATATAAATCCTTATTAAATAGATTTATTATATTCAATATAGACTTTTCACAAACACAAATTAAGATTCTTCACTCTCATCATTAATAAGCTGTTGATAGGTCAAGATAGGATGTTTTGCTGCAAGGACATCATCCACTCTTCCAATAGGAGTATTGTGCGGAGCCTCTTTCAAAAGTTCTGGACTCTCTATTGCTTCCTTAGCTATGATATGCATTGTCTTAATGAATCCATCTATGGTTTCTTTACTTTCATTCTCTGTTGGTTCAATCATCATGGCCTCATGGAATAAGAGAGGGAAGTAAATTGTAGGAGCATGATAACCATAATCCAAAAGACGTTTAGCAACATCCATCGTCGTTATTCCCGTACTCTTATCTTTTAATCCATCAAACACAAATTCATGTTTACAGAGCATATCTATAGGAAGCTCATAATCATCTTTCAGGCTTTCTTTTATGTAATTAGCATTTAATGTCGCCAATAAGCCTACTTCCTTTATATGATTCTTTCCTAAAGTAAGTATATATGTATAGGCACGAAGAATAACAAGGAAATTACCTAAATAACCTCCAATATGGATATTACCAAGAGATTCCTCTTCGTCCAACTTTGATTCTGCTATATAAAAACCCTCATCGCTTTTACATACGTGAGGCTTAGGAAGGAATGGTATTAACTTCTCACAAACACCGACAGGACCAGAGCCAGGACCACCACCACCATGAGGAGTCGAGAATGTTTTGTGAAGGTTAAGATGGATAACATCAAATCCCATATCGCCTGGACGCGCTATTCCTAACAATGGATTAAGGTTAGCACCATCATAATATAATAATCCTCCACAATCATGCACTAGTTGTGCTATTTCAGGAATATCCTTTTCAAACAATCCAAGAGTATTGGGATTCGTCATCATCATACCAGCAATATCATCCCCCAATAGTTTCTTAAGATCATCAAGATCGACGAGTCCATTCTCTGTACTTTTCACTTCAACGACTTCAAGACCACATACAGCTGCAGAAGCAGGATTTGTTCCATGAGCAGAATCCGGTACTATAACTTTTTTGCGCTTAGTATCTCCACGTTGAAGATGATAGGAAGAAATAATCATCAATCCTGTTAATTCACCATGAGCACCTGCATAAGGGTTGAGCGTTACATCAGCCATACCCGTAATTGATGCTAATGCACGCTGAATATTATATTCAATTTCCAAAGCACCTTGCACCGTTTCAATAGGTTGACGAGGATGAAGTCCTGTAAAGGAAGGCATTGCGGCAATTTCTTCATTAATCGTTGGATTATACTTCATTGTACAAGAACCAAGAGGATAGAACCCGTTATCCACTCCGAAGTTATTTCCACTATGATTTGTATAATGCCTAACTACTGTGAGTTCGTCACATTCAGGAAGTTCCGCATCCTTTTCTCGTTTACATGATAATGGCAAATTATAACTTCCAAAATTATTTTCAGGTAAACTATAAGCACGTCTACCGGGATGAGACAACTCAAATATTAGATTGCCATATAACTTATTATTCATTGCAACTTATGATTTAGACATTATATAACTAGAATAATTCAATAAAGGAATCGACCTCATCCTTTGTACGCTTCTCTGTAACAGCAATAAGGAGCTTATCTTTCCCAACTTTTATACCTGGGAGAAAACCTTTTTCTATTGCCTTATCAAAGAAAGCATCCCTATCTTGTATTTCAACGAGGAACTCATTAAAGAATTCTTTATTGTAAACTAACTTAGCTTTACCCGTACTAATAAGCTTTTCACAAAGATAATGAGCACCATCATAACTTAACTGAGCCGCCTCTTTCATACCTTCTTTCCCCATAAGACTCATATAAATTGTTGCATATAGAGCCATCAAACTTTGGTTCGAGCAGATATTTGATGTTGCTTTCTGGCGACGAATATGTTGTTCGCGTGCTTGAAGTGTAAGAACAAACACACGTTGTCCACGATTATCACGCGTCTCACCAACAATACGTCCTGGAAGTTTACGCATTAACTTCTGAGTAGAACACATATAACCAGCATAAGGTCCACCAAAGCTCATTGGTAATCCAAGACTTTGAATATCACCAACAGCAAGATCTGCTCCCCATTCTCCAGGAGTCTTAAGCAAAGCTAGATCAGAAGCAACACTGTTGATAATAAACATAGCTTTATTCTCGTGACAAACATCAGCGAAACCAGTAAAATCTTCTATTATACCATAGCGATTAGGCTGTTGAACGATAACACCCGCAATACCTCCTACTGCCATTTGCTTTTTCAATTCATCAAGCGAGGTGGTACCTTCTGTCGTCTCAATAGCCTTAAGTTTAACTCCATGAAAGAACGCATAAGTCTTTAATACCGCTATAATATTCTCATTCAAAGCAGCAGAATAAAGGATAGTATCAGCTTTTTTACTATTATCGAAAGCCACCATCATGGCTTCAGCTGTAGCGGTAGTTCCTTCATACATTGAGGCGTTGGCAATATCCATACCTGTTAACTCCGCCATCATACTCTGAAATTCAAAGATATAATGAAGTGTTCCTTGAGAAATTTCGGCTTGATAAGGCGTATAAGAAGTGAGGAATTCTGAGCGACTCACAAGATTTGGAACAGCACTTGGGGTATAATGGTCATATACTCCCCCACCAGCAAAGCAAGTAAGCATATTGTTCTTTTTTCCGAGTTTATCAAAAAAAGAACGTATCTCAAGTTCGCTCATAGCATTCGGAATATCGTATTCTCCTGTAAAGCGGATCTCTTCAGGTATTTCCGAATAGAGCATTTCAAGATCATTGAAGCCGATTCGCTCTAGCATTTGCCGAACCTCTTCATTTGTATGAGGAAAAAACTTATGGTTCATTTCGTATAGAGTTGTTTAGGTGTATGATATAGATAAAACCATTTATCTGGTATTCTTCTTAATAAGAACGTAATTAGAAAATAATCCTTATCTATCTTTAATCTTCAGAACAGAACTCTTCGTAAGCTTTGGAATCCATAAGATCTTTCAATTCTGATGTATCAGAAAGTTCCACCTTTATAATCCAATTATCAAAAGCATCTTTGTTTAGCAAACCTGGTTCATCCTCTAAAGCCTCATTGATTTCTAAAACTTTACCAGAAACGGGAGCTTTAAGGTCGGATGCTGCTTTCACACTCTCTATTGCGCCGAAATCTTCATCAACTTCAATCTCATCATCTACTTCTGGCATATCGACATAAACGATATTACCTAACGCATGCTGTGCATAATCAGTGATACCGATATAACCAACATTACCTGCAACTTTAACGAACTCGTGTGACTCTGAATAATAGAGTCCTTCAACTACTTTAGTCATAATAATTTATTTTTTAGGTTTTTAATTCAAATCATATCTTATAAAAGCATTACTTCTTATAATGCTTATCGTAGAATTTCTTTTTAGCAACCACTCCAGAGAATGATTTCTTTCGGATTTGTATCTCTAACTTATCGCCCAACTGGATAGAACCATCAACCAAAGCTACAGCACAACTCTTTGGTGTGGATATTAAGCGATAGCCAGTTGTTACCACGCCTACCTCTTCTCCATCCTTCAGCACCTTATATCCATGACGAGGAATAGCGTTGGCATCTAGAACAATACCACGAAGACGCTGGCTTACTCCCTCTGTTTTCTGCTTTTGAAGTGCTTCTTTTCCTATGAACTCTTCTTTATCCAACTTAACAAACATAGATAAACCTGCCATGACAGGAGAGATTTTATCTGTTAATTCATTACCATACAAAGGGAGTCCTACCTCAAAACGCAATGTATCGCGACAGCCAAGCCCACAAGGTGTAACGCCAGCTGCTATGAGTTTATCCCATGCTTCATTGATATATTGGGGAGAACCATAGATTTCAAAACCATCTTCTCCTGTATAACCCGTGCGAGAAACAATAATAATTTCGTCACCTACCTTTACTTGTCTCACTTCATAGAACTTCAATTCTTTCGTACTAAGTCCTAAGACGCTCTCCATTTTCTCTTCTGCTTCTGGACCTTGCAAAGCTAATTGTCCGTAAGCCTCACTCTTATTTTCTAGAATAACATCATATCCTTTCGCGTTTTCCTCAATCCATGCCACGTCCTTTTCTATATTTGACGCATTGATTGTCATGAGAAATACTTGATCATCTAGTTTGCAAATACAAGTATCATCTACTACTCCACCATCTGGATAACACATCATTCCGTATAACACCTTGCCTGCAGGTAGCCCCGTCACATCATTTGTGAAGATATGATTGATATATTTCTCTGCATCATGCCCAGTAACAAGCACTTCTCCCATGTGAGAAACATCAAAAACTCCACAGTGTTCTCTTACAGCGTTATGTTCTTCCGTAATGCCAGTATACTGAATTGGCATATCAAAACCAGCAAATGGTGTGATTAGTGCGCCCAATGCGACATGTTTGTCATATAGGCAAGTTCTTTTGTTATTCATATTTGTTTAGGTTTTAATTTGTACTTCTCAACGATAAATTATCGATTTAGGTATTCATCTTATGGATTGCGCAAATGTACAAAGAAATAAACTCACCAACAAGCTTAACCTGTTAAAACATCGTTAACAAAGTTAAACTATGAATAAGCAAACTTATATCTATATAATAATAAAAGGTGAGAAATTATTAATTTGTATTTTTGCAACGCAATTCTTAGATGTTTAGGATATATTTATGAAGAAGTTACAGCAAGTATTTATATTGATTACATGTATTTTGGTAATCGCGGTTGCAGCCGTACAACGAGATGGAAAGCTATGGGGAGATAGCTTATTTAATAAAGAAAAAACTGCAAAAACCAATAAAATTGATACGCTCCGAACATTAGATGATGGCACAATCATTATTAATACCACTTATCTTGCTAAGGACGTAAAGGGATTCGGCGGGGCTGTTCCACTAGAAATCTATATAAAGAAAGGTAAAATTGATAAGGTAAAAGCATTAAAAAACTCTGAGACACCTGATTTCTTCCAAGAGGCTAGCGAGTTATTGACCCGTTGGAATGGCAAAACGCCGAAGCAAGCACTCGCAATGAAAGTAGACGGTGTGACAGGAGCTACCTATTCGTCTCGTGGAATCATAGGAAATATGAAGGCGGGACTATTATATGCTTCTAAAAACATGGAACGCCCTTCGCTCTTCGATAAGATGGATTTGCGGGCAAAGTCGCTTATCGGTTTGCTGGTCGTCCTAATGGCGGCTATCATTCCTCTGTTTGTAAAAAATAAACGCTATCGCATTTTCCAACTTTTATTAAATGTTGCCATCTTAGGACTATGGAGCGGAACCTTCATTTCATGGTCGGTTCTTGTCGGATTCATGTCTGGTGGTATCAATTTTTGGCTATCACTCATTCCAATCGTAATGCTCATTACCGCCTTTATCTACCCCCTATTTGGCAAAAAGAATTATTACTGTTCAAATGTTTGTCCCTATGGTGCAGCACAAGAATTAGTAGGAATGACGAATCATCATAAATGGAAAATGAGTAAACGACTGGTGCAAAACCTAGATCACTTCCGTAAAATTTTATTCTGGGTTCTAATGATTCTGATGTTAGCAGGCGTATGGTCGAAATGGATGGACTATGAATTGTTCGTTGCCTTCATCTTCCAATCAACAGGTTGGATTGTCATTCTCATTGCAATCCTATTCCTTGTATTGTCAATCTTCGTACCGCGTCCCTACTGCCGCTTTGTTTGTCCGATGGGAAGCCTATTTAAACTTTCTTCGACAACATCGGTTAAAAAACTGATTTGATTTATCAAACTCGACTGGCAAACGGCAGGGATTGTCAGTCGAGCCTCATCGAATAATAACTTCCCAAGGGAGGATTTTTACAAAAGGATAGCTCTCGCACTTTGTAATAATATATTGCTAATTGCAACGCTGTATTTGCGTTTTTAATCAACCAACCTTTATTCCCGTTCAAATATACAATTTTTGAGAGGATTTCATTAGTCCTTTATAACAATCTGATATACAATATTTTACAAAAATCATGCTTACTTCTGAATAAAACATACTATCATTTTGGGCAAAAAGTAGTATCGTTTTAGGTAAAAAGTACTATCGTTTTATTAAAAACGGAGGTATGTTTTACTAAAAATGGAGGTACGTTTCATCAAAAACGGAGGTACGTTTTACTAAAAATGGAGGTACGTTTCACTAAAAACGGAGGTACGTTTTACAAAAAGCCAATATATACGCCAGAAAAATCCTATAATTGCGTTACAAAAATGCTAGAATGGAAAAACTGAATGTAAAAGATATTTCAATCATATCCTGTATGAATTAAGGGCAGACGAAACCGTCTGCCCTTGATTTTAATCGTTACTAATCGCTGGTTTGGGAATGATGAAATTCTATTCATCTATTACGAATTACACCTTTTATATATTGGCGATACTCATAATGTTCGCAAAAACACCTGCAGCCGTCACTGAGGCTCCTGCACCATATCCCTGTATTTGCATGGGATACTCCTTATAACGTTCCGTCGTCAATAGGACGATATTATTTGAACCTTCTAGATTATAGAACGGATGATTAGCAGCTACCTCCTTTAACGCTACACTCGTCCGACCATTATCCATAGTCGCTACGAAACGCCATCGCTTGCCTTCTTCGGAAAGTCTTTGTCGGCGTTGCTCAAAATCAGTATCAAGATTGGGCAAATTCTTCCAGAAATCCTCCAAAGAGCCCTTGAAAAACTCGTCAGGCACAAAGAGATTTTTCTCAACATCCTCTTGATTTACCTTGTAACCAGCCTCACGCGTAAGGATAACCAGCTTGCGAATGACGTCCTTTCCACTCAAATCTATGCGAGGATCAGGCTCACTATAGCCTTGTTCCTTTGCTCGTTTCACGGTTTCGGAGAAAGGAACATCCGCATTAATCTCATTAAAAATAAAATTAAGTGTGCCCGATAGGACTGCTTCTATCTTTAGAATCTTATCACCCGAATTACGTAAATCGTTGATCGTACCAATGATTGGCAAACCAGCACCAACGTTTGTCTCAAAACGGAATTTCACACCACGTTGTAAGGCGGTACGTTTCAGTAATTCATATTCTTCAAATGATCCCGAAGCAGCTATCTTGTTAGCTGCAACGACGGATATATTATTCTCTAACAAAGATTGATACAAGTCGGCAACATCCTTTGAGGCAGTGCAATCCACGAATACAGAATTAAAAATATTCATCTGTAAAATCGAATCACGCAGCTTCTCTGGGTTCGAAGGTTCGCTCGCTTTTAGCTCTTCCGAATAATGATCAAGGTCTAAACCTTCACGATTAAAGATAGCATTACGGGACGAAGCAATGCCAACAACATTCAGTTTCAGATTAGAATGTAGCTTCAATTCTTCGTATTGTTTCTTTATTTGTTCGATAAGCTTACCACCAACAGTTCCAACACCACATATAAAAAGGTTGAGAACCTTGTATTCGGATAGGAAAAACGAATCATGTAATACGTTCAAAGATTTCCTCAAATCGGAGCCTTTCACTACAAAAGAGATGTTCATCTCTGATGCACCTTGGGCAATGGCAATAATGCTTATACCCGAACGTCCTAGCGTTCCAAACAATTTTCCTGTTATGCCCGGCGAGTGCTTCATATTCTCTCCAACGATAGCAACCGTCGCTAAGCCGCTTTCGGCATACATCGGGAACATACGCCCATCCTCAATTTCGAGTTTAAATTCCTCATTTAAGACGTTAACGGCATTGACAGCATCCTCATCCTTAACACCAATTGACGTGTTATTCTCTGACGCTGCTTGAGAAACTAAGAATACGCTGATACCATTTGCAGCCAGCGAACTAAAGATACGACGATTCACACCGACAACTCCCACCATTGAAAGTCCGGTGACCGTAATGACGGTTGTGGCTTTAATAGAGGAGATTCCTTTGATAGGCTTCTGATTGTTCTCTATACTCGATTTGATAATCGTCCCTTTTCCCTGAGGATTGAAAGTGTTTTTCACCCTGATGGGGATGTTTTTTACGCATACGGGATAGATGGTTGGCGGGTAGATTACCTTTGCACCGAAGTTGCTTAACTCCATCGCCTCCGCATAAGAAAGTTCGTTGATGGTATAGGCTTCCTTGATAACACGTGGGTCGGCGGTCATAAAACCATCCACATCTGTCCAAATCTCTAAGACTTCTGCATCGAGCGCAGCAGCAAGAATGGAAGCCGTATAGTCACTTCCGCCCCTTCCTAAGTTCGTTATATCTCCCGTATCACGATCTTCTGCAATAAATCCCGGGACAATCGAGATACGTGGTAGGCTTTTGAAAGTATCTTTTACTAATTGATTGGTGAGTTCTGTATCAAGCCTTTGCCTTCCATGTTCCTTCTCAGTCTTAATAAACTTACGTGCATCCATCCATTTAGAACCACGGATAAGTGATGCCACAATATTAGAACTCAATCGTTCACCATAACTTTCTATCGTATCTTGCGTTTTATGACTGAGATCATGTATGAGGAATACACCATAATATATAGACTGAAGTTGCTCAAAGAGGGTATCAACCTTATTGAATAACAGCTCTCGCTCGCTAGTATCAGTAATGATTGTGTCTATCATCTTATGATGACGATCGACCATCGCATCAAATTCTTTGCGCCAACTTTCGTCTCCTTCACGAGCTAGCAACGAGGTTTTAATCAACTGATCAGTTATTCCCCCCAAAGCACTCACTACAACAATAATTGATTGGTGCTTTGCTTCTTTCTCAACTATCTGCTTTAAACTAAGAATACTTGATACGGAACCTACGGATGTTCCACCAAACTTTAATACTTTCATTACTGATTTATGTGTTGGTTATTATTTGGTATCCGCCTTACAATGGAGGAAATACAAAACTTATGGGCAAAAATAATAAGAAATATTGCAATAGCCAACGATTTTCTCGATATATTTACCTAATTTTGCGCTAAAAAGAAAGCAATATGACAGAGGAATTCCAGATACGAGTCTTACCACAAGTTGCATACAATGAGGCTAATTTAAAGGCATATCTTGCTCAAGAAAAAGGATTTGATCCCGAAACTATTTATCGAGTAAGGGTTCTAAAGCGGTCGATTGATGCACGACATCGTGATATTTATGTGAATCTGAAGGTGCGTGTCTATGTAAATGAGTTCCCACAGGATGATGCTTATGTGAAGACAGAATATCAGGATGTTAGCAATAAACCCTCTGTTATAGTCGTTGGTGAGGGACCTGGTGGCTTGTTCGCATCTTTAAAACTCATCGAACTAGGTTTGCGCCCTGTGGTTTTGGAGCGAGGAAAGAATGTGCGTGATCGTAAGTTGGATATGGCTTTAATTACCAAAACGCAGGAAGTAGACCCCGAATCGAATTATTGCTTTGGTGAAGGCGGTGCTGGCGCATATTCTGATGGCAAATTATATACACGCAGCAAGAAACGTGGTCCCGTTGATAAAATTCTAAATGTATTTTGCCAACATGGAGCGTCGACTTCTATTCTTGCTGATGCTCATCCACATATTGGTACAGATAAGCTCCCACGTGTGATTGAGAATATGCGTAATACGATTCTCGATTGTAGTGGTGAGGTGCATTTCCAAACCAAAATGACATCTTTGATACTAGATGGCAACAAGGTTGTAGGTGTGAAGGCTATTGACAATCGCAATGCGATTAGCGTTACACGAGAGTTTTTTGGTCCTGTTATCCTAGCCACGGGACACTCTGCACGTGATGTTTATCGTTATCTTGCCGACGCTAATATCGAAATGGAGGCAAAAGGTATTGCTGTTGGCGTTCGTCTTGAACATCCTTCACATCTGATTGACCAAATTCAATACCATAATAAGAATGGTAAAGGTAAATATCTCCCTACAGCCGAATATTCTTTTGTCACACAAGCACAAGGGCGCGGGGTTTATTCTTTCTGTATGTGTCCCGGTGGCTTCGTCATTCCTTCGGCAACAGGTCCTGAACAAACAGTAACAAATGGTATGAGTCCTGCCAATCGTGGTACGCAATGGTCTAATTCTGGTATGGTTGTACAACTTAATCCAGAGGATGTTGAAGGCGACGACTTACTTAGAATCATGCATTATCAAGAGAAATTGGAACATGACACATGGTTACAAGGTAACCGCAAGCAGACTGCTCCAGCACAACGTATGGCTGATTTTGTGAATAACCGCCTATCTTATGATCTGCCTAAAGCAAGTTATGCGCCAGGTCTCATCTCTAGTCCACTCCACTTCTGGATGCCGTCATTCATTACCAAACGTCTTCAAGAGGCTTTTAAAACTTTCGGAAAGCAAGCACATGGCTTCTTAACAAATGAAGCGGTTATGATTGCGTCCGAGACACGAACAAGTTCGCCCGTCCGTATCCTACGTAATCGTGAGAATCTCATGCACATTCGATTAGAAGGACTCTTCCCTTGTGCCGAGGGAGCGGGATATGCAGGTGGAATCGTAAGTGCAGGCATTGATGGTGAACGCTGTGCAGAAATGGCATCCGCCTATCTCGAACAAATATAGAAATATATTGCTGGTTGATAAAAAAGAAAAAGTGTCTAAAACAAATGTTTTAGACACTTTTTTCAATAGGTGATTCCGTTGGGGTTCGAACCCAAGACCCACAGCTTAGAAGGCTGTTGCTCTAATCCAACTGAGCTACGGAACCATCATTATGGGTGCAAAGGTACTGATTTAATTCCGTACAGCCAAATTATCAAATATATTTATTGATATTTCTTCAAGAAAGAGTCAGCCTGCGAATTACCTAATTCTTTTGCTTTCTGTATATTCTTGAGCCCCTCTTCTTTCTGCTTATTCTCACATTGGGCTATACCAAGAATCAAATAAGCATCAGCTTGTGAAGGGTCAAGTTGGATAGCTTGTTGAGCTGCACTGATAGCTGCATCCATTTTATTAAGTCGTAACAACAGACTACCAGCCTCAGTTGGATACAATGCTTCTTTGGGATCTAGGCGAGAGGCTATAAGAATATCTTGTAAGGCTTGCTGCCATAAACGCCCCTTTATCTCACATTGTTCACGCATATAATAGAAATCGGCTGATAGGCGTCCTTGATTGAAGTATTCATAAGTGTAATAATCTTGCATTGCTTTACGATACTCTCCCATTTTTTCAAGTTGCTGACCACGCATATAGAAATAAGGTGCAGAAGTTGCAACATAAGGAGTATCGCAAAGTTCTATACTCTTATTGAGCAAATCAAGGAGTTCTTTATCAGAGGCACCAAGATGTTGACGGCTCTGTGCCATTTCAAGATAGAGTTCTGGATTATTAAAATCTGTCTTCGTCAGTGCGTCAAACTCATTATAGGCATTTGCATAATCACCTTTTGCGAAAATAATTTGTGCTTGCAGATGACGATAAGCATTAAGAGGTTTGATTGCATAAGCCCTTTTAACCTGATCTAAAGCCTTATCAAGCGTCCAATCAACTCCCTTCATCTTGTCTTTATTTGCTGGATTTACAGCATTATAATAGATTGCTCTGGCATAATTATAATAAGCCTCATCCTTCATATTTGCTTTCGCAATAGCCATTTGTAGCACTTTATCAGCCTCTATAAAATTTGATTTCCCAATCAATACATTAGCTTGTGAATTGTAGCCATCAGCAACCTGTGGGAATTTAGAAATGAAATCATTGATAGTTTCCTCATGAATATTTGCCGACTTCTCTGAAGATAACATCAACGCAACAAGAGCATCCTCTAATTTACTTGGTAAACCGATTCGAAGATTACACTGATTCATTGTGGCATCATTTTGAGATAGTCCCGTCAATGTGAAGTCCTTTGCATAGTTGACATCAACTGCACTCTTATTTGAGCCAGAAGCATTAAAGAGTCCTATGACCTGCCCTTTAGTATTTACGACAGGAACACCATTCAACTTATCCGTTGCAGAAGATGAAAGGATAGTATAATTATACTTATCTATGAACTTCTCAACACTTGACACGTTAGCCTTTGCTGGAGTTCCACTCTTTGCCATTGGTACGATCCAAGCGTCTTCACCAGTAGAAACAGTATTGGTAAGAGTAGCAGCATTCGTCTTTCCACTAACGCAGAACTTCACAATATCATAGATCTCATTAGCACCAAGTAAACAAGTGACATCATGTTTCTGTCCTTTAGCATCAATGATTACAGCTTTATCAGCCCCTATAAAAGGTCTCCAAGGACTCACTGCAACACCATCAGTACTAATGCAAATACCATTTGAGGTAGCCAAGATACTACCATCAGCTTTGAAGGTTGTTAATGTAAAAGCAGCATCGCCCACTTTCTTCACAGCTGAAGATTGTGCCAAGACATTGAGAGAAACTCCCAATAGTAAGATAAGAGATAGTATGAAACTTCCTGTTCGCATGTTCATTCTTTCTTTCATTGCGTATGTTTAATTAAGGACTATATATTTACTTCTGACCAAGATTTAATAATTCACGGGCATTCTGAAGAGCAGCATCAGAGATATCTGCACCTGAAAGCATTTGTGCTATCTCACTGACACGTTCCTCTTGATTTAATTCTCGCATGTGACTGCGCGTTCCTTCTGCCGTCTCCTCCTTCTCAACCTTATAATGTGATCTACCTAATGCCGCAATCTGTGGTAAATGCGTAATCGAAATAACCTGACGATTATTATTACCCATCTCTTGCATGATAAGTGCCATTTTCTGAGCAATCTTACCACTCACACCAGTATCTATTTCATCAAAGATAATCGTTGGGAGTTTTACAGTTCCACTAATCATTGCTTTCAAAGACAACATAACACGGGCTATCTCACCACCAGAGGCAACTTGTGCAACAGGTTCCATAGCTGTACTTGTGTTGGCAGAGAATAGGAATTGCACTTTATCAGCACCATCCATTGACAAAGGCTTTGAGGTTATATCGACTTTGAAACGGACATTTGGAATACCAAGAGGTATCAATCGTTGACTCATTTCTTTCTCTACAATCCTACCAGCTTTAAGACGTAATTCTGTTAACTTAGCAGCTTTCTCCGTGCATAACTTGAGTTCCTCATCTACTTTCTTTGTCAAGGATTCAAGTTCTTCATCGCTATTATCAATACTCTGTAATTGCTCTGCAATGTTATCACGAATCTCTATCAACTCCTCTTCTGTAGAAACATGATATTTCTGCTCAAGTGTGTTTAACTGATCAAGCTGCTGGTTGATACTATCCAGACGAGATGGATCAAATTCTATATTCTCAACCTCACTACCAACTTCAGTTGAAATATCTTTTAACTCTATATGAACAGACGATAAACGTTGTACCACTTCCTTTGCTTTTGAATAGACATTCTCTATATTACTAAGACTATCTAGACATTCTCCTAACTTATTAATAATTCCATTATCGTCATCATTCAATAAATGATCTGCCTTAAAGTATGCTGTCTTTATATCTTCCGAATGAGATAGAGTCTCACTCTCCTGTTCTAGTTCCTGCTGTCTTCCTTCTACAAGTCCAACACTCTCTAGTTCATTAAACTGAAAGCGCATAAACTCTTCATTCTCCTGTGCTTTTGCAATCTGCTCTTTTAGGTCAGACAAACGCTGTAAGGACTCCTTATAATGTTGATAAGAAGAATGATAAGCTGAGAGAGCTGTACTATCCTGTGCTATAATATCAACAACATTCAATTGGAAATCATCCTTTTGCAAAAGTAAGTTCTGGTGCTGAGAATGGATATCTATCAATTGCTCCCCTAGTATGCGCATCATTTGTAAGGAGACGGGAGTATCATTAATAAAAGCACGTGATTTGCCACTAGCAGTTAGTTCACGACGTATAATAGTATCTTCTGGTTCGAAATCAATATCATTGTCTTCAAAGAAAGATTCAAAACCATAATGAGATAAGTCAAAATGCGCTTCTATTGTACATTTCTTCTCACCTTGTTTAATCTGTTTACTATCTGCCCTATTGCCCAGCAATAAACCTATAGCACCAAGGATAATACTCTTTCCTGCTCCAGTCTCACCTGTTATAACTGAAAAACCAGAGTGAAAGGCTATATCTAACTGATCTATTAAAGTGAAGTTCTTTATATATAGATGTTTCAGCATATACTTGCTAGTTATATTTAATACTTTAGATAATTGTTAAGTTCAGAGATTGAAAGAGATAACTTATTGCTTTATCTTATCCCACGTTATATTCTGACTGGCATTAATTCCGAAGAGAATATCATAAACTTGTTCTTTCTCTTTCTGTGTACCTTTACCTTTATATATATTAGCTAACTCGTCCTTCTTATAGTCTGTCCATATTTGAGGAAGAAGACTTATCGGACGATTCTCATGTGCTTTCTTCAAATCGTTCTCTAATGCAGTCGTAATATTCGTTCTGCCACGTTCAGCATTATTTGCCATTTCGTCTAATCCTGTTCTATAGTAATCATATTGTAGTTGACGAAAGGGCTTCATAGCCCCATCTAAATAATCATTAATGAAAGCAAACCGGTTACGAGAACTATCAAAGGCCTTCCAACCAGTGAAGCTCAGATTCTGTGCATTATTCGTTAAATTCATACAACGAAGTAATACATCTTCTCCGCCCATCGGTGAGAAAGAATCAAGATCTAATCCTATAATGAGATAAGCATAATAAGCAATTAAAGCTGTTAGTTGGTTATCTATATTCTCCTCATTAAAGTCTAGCTGTTCATATTGAGCAAAGGTAAAATTGAAATCACCATCTTGATTATTATAAAGTGTAGAAGTATAGGCGGAATTATAAACAGGACGATTGGCTTGTATCAATGCTGTACAAGTAAACATATTACTGCTTACATCATATTTGCTTATTGTAATATTGAAGTTACAAGCAATACGCTCATTCTTTTGAAACTGATAATGAGTCCATTGCCTCGTATTGATAAATTGTTCCAGTGTCTGTTGAAGATTCTCGAAGACAGACGCATCTGTGCCCTCAATTTGATTATGATTGATGGTTACTTTCGCTTGTAGTTCCTGTGCAGTAATATCCTTGCTAAAGCAAACTAACAAGCTCGTCAATAATATCACGAGCCACTTCTGCCTTTGGTTTCTTGTCATAAACCTTCTTTCTATCTTTACTAATTATTGTGATTTGATTATCATCCGATTGAAATGTTGTACCAGGATTCCTTGTTGAGTTCAACACAATAAAATCAGCCTTCTTCCTCTCTAACTTCTTGCGTGCATTATGCTCTTCTTCATTTGTTTCTAATGCAAATACCACAAGACGTTGCTTCTCGCTTTTCATCTTACCAATAGTAGCAGCAATATCTTGTGTCGGTATCAATGTGAGCGTTAAATTATCCCCTTCTCGTTTAATCTTATGATTTGCTATTTGCTGTGGACGGAAATCGGCAACTGCGGCACACAAGATAGCTGCATCACATTTAGGATACTCCCTAACCGTAACATCATACATTTCATTACAGCTTTCAACATCTATTCGCTCTATAGCAGCAGAACAAGTCAAACTTACAGGACCAGCTATAAGGATAACCTTTGCACCACGCTGAAGACAATCTTCAGCTAAAGCAAATCCCATCTTACCTGAAGAATAATTACCGATGAAGCGAACTGGATCAAGTCTCTCATAAGTTGGACCAGCCGTAATAAGGATTGTCTTACCTTGTAAATCCTTCCTTTCTGTATATTTAGAAGTAATACTTTCTGAGAAGAAATACTCCAAAGACTTCACTATATTCTCTGGCTCCTCCATTCTACCCTTCCCTTCTAATCCACTCGCAAGAAAGCCATTAGCAGGCTCAATAATATAATTACCATAGCCACGTAATGTCTCAAGATTCTTCTGCGTTGAAGGATGTTTATACATATCCAAATCCATTGCAGGGGCTATGAATACTGGTGCCTTCATTGAAAGATAAGTCGTTATAAGCATATTATCAGCAACACCATTTGCCATCTTGCCTAATGATGCAGCTGTACATGGAGCTATTACCATTGTATCAGCCCATAAGCCTAAATCCACATGAGAGTTCCAAGTACCATCCTTCTGAGAAAAGAACTCACTAATGACGGGTTTATGTGTAAGTGCGGAGAGGGTTATAGGCGTTATAAACTCCTTTCCTGCAGGAGTAATGACGACCTGTACCTCGGCTCCTTTCTTTATTAGCTCACGTATAAGCAAACAACTCTTATATGCGGCTATAGAACCTGTTATACCTAAAACTATTTTCTTTCCTTCTAACATCACATTATTTGTTACTGAATTCACGTAAACGAATACGTGTCAACACCTGCTTTGTGTTATAAGTAAAATCACTTGCCAACATCCAACTATAATAACCAGGATCTTTGTGTAATACTTCTGCTACATCCCAACCTTTATACTTACCAAAGTTGAATACTTCATGCTTACGAGCTTTACCAGTGGCATCAAGAAGTGTCTTACCATCTTTATCCTTCATATCTTCCCATACGATACGCCCAGCAAAATCAACAAAGTCATTCATACGCGAAAACTCTGCTAACTCGTCCATATCATTATTGAGGACACGCTCTTCCTCTTGATTGCCAGGTGCATACATGGCAACTTCACCTTGTAACACGCGCCAAGTAGCTTCTGTATCTTGATCTGCCCTATGTGCTACGAAGTCTTCTTCCATCTTCCTTCCACAATAGAACTTATATGCGGCGGCAAGATTACGGCGTTCCATCTTATGATAGATATTCTGTGCATCAATCAACCTACACTTAGAGAAGTCGAAATCAATCCCAGCTCGCAAGAACTCCTCTGCGAGCATTGGCACATCAAATCGATTAGAGTTAAATCCTGCAAAGTCGCAACCTGCGAACTTATCGGCTAACTCCTTTGCCTTCTGCTTGAATGTTGGTGCGTCTGCGACATCCTCATCGGAGATACCTGTCAATTCTGTTACAAGTGCAGGAATGGGTTTACCAGGATTAATAAAGAAATTCTCTCTCTCCTCTTTCCCATCAGTATATACTTTAATATATGAGATCTGAATTATACGATCAGCTACCAAATCAAGCCCCGTCGTTTCCAGATCAAATACTATTAAAGGTTTCGTCAAATTCAATTTCATACGCTTGCTTATAAGCCCTACTACAATTAGAAAGGAGATGGCTATCTATTAGAGATATAGCCATCCCCCAGTAAGATGTATATTAGTAGAATATCCTATTATTCGTTCAACAGCATTGGCATAATCAACATGAGTACATCCTCATTCTCTGGTTGTACGCCAGGAACAATAACGCCAGCTCGTGAAGGATCAGCCAACTGAATAACTACATCATCACTCTCAAGGTTATTTAATATCTCAAGCATGCTTGAGCCTTTGAAGCCTATACTCATTGCATTACCATCGTATTCACAAGTAACACTCTCCTTTGCGCTTGTAGAGAAGTCTATGTCTTCAGCATTCAACTCTAATAAGCCAGTAGAAACATGGAAACGGATAAGCTGTGACGAATCACTTGCAAATGGTAACACACGACGCAGAGCACCAATCAGTGATTTGCGATCAATCGTAATTCTATTAGGATTGTCCTGTGGGATAACACTATTATAATTAGGATACTTTCCTTCTATGAGTCGACAAGACAAATTACCATCAGCAAATGAAATGTCAGCGAAGCGATTGTCGAAGCGAATCACAACATCACCTCCATCCTTAGCTAGGACTGTCTTCAACAATGTTGCAGGTTTCTTTGGCAGAATAAAAGCTGACGGAGTCTCGCTCTTAATAGAGTAGTTCTTATTTCTAACGAGCTTATGACCATCACTTGCTACAATAGCTAGGCTATCACTTGTTAGATCAAAATAAATACCATTCATCACTGGGCGAAGCTCATCTTGCGCTGTTGCGAAGATTGATCGATTAATACTATCGGAGAGTTTCGCAGCATCTATCGTGATAGAAGACGCATTATCAGAGATTGGCTGCACTCTTGGATATTCATCAGCACCGAGAATTGGGAAGTTATAAGAGCCATTCTGATAAGTGATATAAATCTTCATCTCATTGAAATTCACATCAAGGGCGAGAGGCTGATCAGGGAGTTCTTTCACAGCATCAAGGATGGTCTGATTGTTAACTGCGAAGTCTCCTTCCCCTTCACAACTATCAAGAATCAAAGTTCCACACATCACATTCTCACTATCAGAAGATGTAATCGTTAATTGTCCGTTATGTACCTCGAAGAGGAAACAATCAAGAATCGGAAGTGAATTCTTGCTATTAATTACTCGTGAGAGTGTCAACAATCGGCTGCTCAAAGCAGTGCTTGAAAGGTTAAACCTCATTGGTATCTTATTTTAGTTAATATTTCAATCTTTAATATCACGAAGGTAGAACCATTAACAAGTAATATCATAGGCTCTTCGCTTCAACGCACAAAAATACAAAAAAGGATGTGAAAAACAAAATTTAAGTATGAAAGTTTCCGTTTTTAGAACTATTTTATTAATTTCGCAAGCACATTTAAACAAATAAGAAACATATAACAAAGTAGACTATGGAGTTACAAGGAAAAATTATTGCGGTTCTTCCTGCCCGTGAAGGCACATCTGCTCGTGGACCATGGAAGTCACAAGAATACGTAATAGAAACACATGATCAGTACCCAAAGAAGATGGTCTTCAACGTCTTCGGAGCCGATAGAATTGAGCAATTCGCTATTAAGACTGGTGAGGAGGTTATCGTAAGTTTTGATATTGATGCCCACGAATATAATGGTCGTTGGTTTAATAACATCCGTGCTTGGAACATTCAGCGTGTAGATGCTGCCGCTGTTATGGCTGGTGCACCAGCAACGGCTGCCCCTGTCACACCACAACCAGCACAACCTGCTGCACAACAAGCTCCATTCCCTCCTGCACAGGAGAGTACAGGAAGCCCAGAGGATGATCTTCCTTTCTAAGATTAGAAATTAATGCACTATAACGATAAGAGACAGAGCTCAAACATAGAACTCTGTCTCTTTTTTAATTAAACCACTATTGGTGTCCAATAAGTTATCCTGCCACTGGACCAGGGTGCTCTTCACTCCCTTCTCCTTTTGGAGAAGGGTCGGGGCTTTCTGGCTTCTTTCCTTTCTTCCTCGCAGGATTATCCACATCCACCTGCAACTCCTTTAACGCCTTACGCACCGGACTCTTCCAAGTCAATGTTAGCCTCGGAGCTTTAAGGCTCTTAGCACATACGTCCTTCTCTTTTTCCTCCATCTTTGAGGGCACGTTGACCCGCAAAGAGAAGATGTCGCCGAGGTCTAAGCCTGTCCCCATGCGTGCACAGTCCGAGATAATGTTACGCAGCGTGATAATCACGTTCCGTGCATCACCTTCCGTCAATGAGGTTTCACGAACAATGCGTTCCAACACCATTTCGGGCGAGATCTTTTGCTGACCTTTCGGTACGGCAATATACACCGTCTTACCCTTCATTTTTCCCATTGTCGCCTTACGAGGCGCAACTTTGAATTCAATCATTTTGATTTGGTTTTTAATTAAACATTAGATTAATATATCAACATCATTTTGATGTCTTTTTTCATGTGTTTTATACCCAGCGGTTGGGTCGTCTTGTACCCAGCTGCTGGGTAGCATCGTACCCTGCCCGTTGGGTAGACTCCTACCCATTCGCTGGGTACGATCGTACTTCTTCGCTGGGTACAACTCTACCCATTCGTTGGGTACAAAACAAGCCACGAACAACCGCAAGAATCACTCAAACGCCCCGTCAGTCCTGTACCCACCGGTGCGGTTGCTGTTACCCAAGACGACGACCCCACTGTCGAAGTACAGGTTGTACGCATCGCTGGCAAGTGCCGGATTAGCACTTGACGACCAATAGTAACCCCAATCGCCAACATGCTCCAGCTTACCAAAGAAGTAGCACCCCAAGGCGGGCAGGTAGAAGTAATTATCTGCGTCAGCTACGGATGGGAGACCTGAATTGATACTACTGCTGGAGTTAACGTACCGCTTGAAAGATGTACGAACATCGGTTGAACCGTCGGCGGATTTCTCAGTGTCGTAATGATTCTCTGCCTGCAATACTGATTTCTTCTTAAACCACATACCACCTTTATATAAATGACCCATAGTAGTCCATAACTCATCACCATCCCAACGTGGATCACCGTGCATTATATACCAAGACATTTCGTTTGCGTTTGGAAATCCTACGCATGACTGGGTACCATCGAATCTACCCGAACTGCCGACCTCGTGATACCAACGAGAGACATCACCGTTGCTCTGGGCGTAATTAGAGGAACTGTTGTTGTTAAGTGTTGGCTGACCTGTGTTTCCTGGCAAGTTCTTTGTCCATTCATAACCATACCAGTATTGCTGCTGTGCATCCCACATATAGTAATGATCACCGTCATAGGCGCGGATATCAAGGTTGGCTGTCATGTCGTAGTAGGTATTCTTATCGTAAACGAATGAGCCAGGAACTTTTGTGATGGTGCCCTCTGTACCGGTGACGAGGTCTTTCAACCAATAACGAATCTTTAACTTGTGTGTGCCTGGTTTGATAAACATATAGAGCTTGTCAGCTGTGGTGCTGTTGGTAGAGTTGTCCAACTTAAAACCATCAGCGTATGCACCGCTACCTTTAGTGGTGAGGATGATTTGCTTGTCGCTACCTGTGCCCGTAATCTCGCCATTGCTAGGATCAAGGGTGTAATTACCCGCAATATTATTATCGGCTGTAACCTCGACCTTGGTTAGATAACAGTTCTTGAATACAGTATCCTTCGTAAAAGGTTCGAATACGAGAATTGCAGTTTGATGGTCAAGTGTAAAATGGAAATTATTTGCTCTTTTTGCATCAGCAGTACCGCAATCGCCAGATACGCCAAAGTGTGCAGTGCTATTGGGGTCCGTCTGGCTTTGTGCTGCTGGGATAGTTACGTTGTTGTTCGTTCCACTTTTACCTGGGTAATAAACCTTGTAAGATGTCTTATCAGTGAATTTACCAGGAACTTTAAACTTAAAAGATGCGACCTTGCCAGTTGGAGCATTATTACTTACCTGCCAATCACCGTTATCGTCCTGCACGTAAATCTTGTCGCCCGCTTCCCAATAGAAAGCACCATCATTATAGTTCATCGCTGTACGCGTTTCTGGTCTACCACCAACAAACTCGGTGAAATTCTCGCCATTGTCAGAGCCTGTACCACTCTGTACTACATCTTCGCTAACACAAGAAACTACCGACAGTACCATACTACAAAATGCTACAAGTGACAATAGATATGTTTTTAATAATTGCTTTGTTCTCATCATTATTTTGTCTTTTTAGATTCTGTTTATAACTCTCGTTTCTTAATCTTCCCAAGAAAGGATGTTTTGTTCGTCGCTACTCTCTTCTTCCTCTTGCCACATTGTTGCTGCTTTCGCTCCAGCAGGACCAGTTCCATGATGGGCTGGATTATGCTGACCTGGCATAGACGTATCCATCAAATTAGTGGCTTCATTTACCTGAATTATCATACACTCTGGTGCAGAATAACTCTTCTTTACTTGCTTTTTTCTCATTACTTCATTGATTAAAATAGTTGTTATTTCGTTCTTATTTTGCTCTAAACGGAGTTCAAAAAAGGGCATAAAAAAGCGAACAAAGGAAACTCCTAGAAGTCCTTTGTTTACAGGGGTTACGGCACGCTTCGCGCGCGCGTATGCGAGAAGAAAAAATGTGTTATTAGACGCTAGGTGCGAATGTGTGTGTGTGTGTGTGTTAGCAAATTATTTGGATTGACCAAAGATAAAGTGCAAAAAGATGCAAAGAATCGGATAATTCTTTGCAGTACTTCGTTCACTTGATATGTCATTGCTAATTCTTTCACGGCGGCAAAGGTAAGGCTTTCTTTTAATTCAGCCAAATAATCTTAATAAAAACTTTGTTTTATATCGGGATTCAAACAAAAATGCCCAAGACTATTAAAGTCCTGGGCATCTTATAATAAGATTCTAATTATATACTTTATGCAGCTGCTGCAATCCACTCATATACGAAACTGCAAACTCCGAAGAGAAGAATGCCTGCCATACAAACTGCCAAAGCGAACTTCGTATTGCAATCGCTCTTGAAGGTTGGCAATGGATTGTCTGTGCGTACGATATACATTGCTTTCACTATCTTCAAATAGTAGTAGAGCGAGATAACTGTATTAATCAATGCTATGAAGACAACAGCGTATGACCAGGCTCCCATCGTGGTATTAATATCAGCGCCATTAACGCCAGACATAAATACGAAGAACTTTGAGAACATACCTGCGAATGGAGGAATACCACCAAGTGAGAACATTGCTAAAGTCATCAAGAAGCTCAGACGTGGGTTGGTCTGATAGAAACCATTATAGTCGTCAATGTTAGTCTTACCGCCATTATTCTGCTCTACAACAGAGATAATCGTGAATACCGCCATATTAGCAACAACATAAATCAGAACGTAATAGCTCAATGCACTCACCGAGCTAGCCCAGTCGTTGCCGATAGCTGTCAACATGATATAACCTGCCTGAGAGATAGAACTGAACGCCATGAAGCGTTTCAACTCATTCTGACGCACAGCGAAGAGGTTAGCAATGGTGATAGAAAGTACAACGACTATCATCAACAATACGTGCCAATACTCAACGATTGCACCAAAGACATGGAACAGGATACTCAACAATGTAAAGGCGGCTGCGCCCTTTGATATCACGCTCAAATAACCAGTAACGGTTGTTGGAGCACCTTGATAAGTATCGGCAGTCCAGAAGTGGAATGGAACGAGAGATATCTTGAAGCCAAGACCACTAAAGAAGAATACGAGTCCCATGATAGTTAGTGGGGTTGCATGCATCTTAGTTGCTATATCAGCAAAATAAAGCGTACCGAACTCACCATAAAGGAAGCTAATACCATAGAGCATTACGCCACTTGAGAAGGTAGCTGTCAAGATAAACTTAGCTGCAGCTTCCGCAGAGTCATTACGATACATATCGAAGGCAACCGCACATGCCAAAGGAACTGATGCCATCTCAAGCCCGAGGAAGAACATCAAGAAGTTACCTGCACTCATCATGGTGAACATACCGAGCAATGTTGAAACGATGAGCATATAGAACTCACCCTCCTTACCGCTCTTCGCAGCCCATACACGACTCTGAAGGACAACAATGAATGTACCCATAGAAAGGATAGCCTTCATCACGTTTACAGCAGAAGAGGTAACATACATACCACCAAATGCAGTCTGTGCTTCCATAGGGAGCAAACAAACAAAAGTATTTATCAGAAGGAGCACCGAAGCCAGCGGATTGAACCACTTGCGCTCTTCAGTCTTTGCCGTTGCAAAGTCAGCAACGAACAAAACAATCAGGATGGCAACGAGACTTGCCTCCGGAATCATCTTAAAGAAATCACTATAATTCATTACGCTAGTTTATTAAAGATTACCTAATGTTGGTACGTATGTTATGATGTGGTCAAATATAGGATGAACAGCATCAATAATCATATTCTCGAAGAAGAGTGGGCAGAGACCTAAGCCTGCAACGCAGAAGATCAAGCAACCAATAGCGAATCGCTCGTCCCATGTAGCATCGTGTAACTCATAGAACTTCTTGTTAGGTATGGTCTGGAATAGTATCTTACCAACAACACGAAGAATATAAACCGCTGTGATTACAATCGCTGTACAAGCAATGATTGTTGCTACGCGATGGAACATGCCTGCATTCTCAAACGAACCCACGAAGATAGTCATCTCAGCTACGAATCCAGAGAAACCAGGAAGACCAAGGTTAGCAAGACCTGCTACTACATAAGAGACTGCAAGGAATGGAATAACCTTCATCAAACCACCAAGATAACGTACGTCACGTGTTCCAGCACGATGATAAATCATACCAATACATGCAAAGAACAGGGCTGTCATCAAACCATGAGAAAGCATCTGAAGTATTGCACCCGTGATGGCTGTCTGTGTGGTCATAACCAATGCAAAGAGTACCATACCACAATGGGATACTGATGAATAAGCATTGATATACTTCAAGTCAGTCTGTACACATGCAGAGAGCGCACCATAAACAACCGAAATAGTTGTCAGAACTAGGAAGATAGGAGCCCATGTCTGCAAAGCATCAGGCATCAAGAACATAGCAATACGCAAGCAACCATAGCCACCAAGCTTCATCAACACACCAGCATGGAGCATTGATACGGCTGTAGGCGCTGAAGCGTGACCGTCAGGAGACCATGTATGGAATGGGAATAAAGCTCCAAGAACACCAAAGCCAATGAATACGAATGGGAAGAAGATGTTCTGAATATTCTTAGGCATCGCATGCATACGTGCCAACTCTATTACATCCATCGTGGTAGCACCACTGAAGTAATAGATACCAAGAATACCCAATATCAAAAGAGCTGAACCACCCATCAACATCAAAGTAAGCTTCATTGCTGAATATTCCTTTGGACCTGTTCCCCATACACCGATGAGGAGGTACATAGGTATAAGGGCAACCTCATAGAACATGAACATCGTGAACATATCCGTTGAGATAAAGAAGCCAAATACACCCGAAGCCAAAAGTACAAACCAAAGGAAATACTCTTTCTTCATCGGCTCAAGTTGCCAGCTAGCAAAGGTTCCTGTAAAGACAATAATCGCTGAAAGCAAGATCATCACAACAGAGATACCATCGACACCCACCGAGAAGGCAATATGCATAGGCTTGAACCACATCACAGAGTTTGCCAGTAGCATTGCATCATGGTTACCAGCATTACGCTGCTGAACAAAATAGACAGTCAACCAGATAGCACCAATCAAAAGTGCCGTTGAGCCGGCTACCATCACACCACGTACCTGATTATCGTTCTTGGCTACCCATAAGCCACAGAGCATCAGGACGGGGATTATTACAAATACAGTTAATATCCAACTCATTTTATTATATCAAACAAAGTAAGATTAATGTTAATGCTACAGTTCCGGTAATAAACCATACGGCATATTGACGTACATCGCCACTCTGCCAAGAACGGATTGACTCGCCAGCTTCTTGTGTACCCCAAGCCATAAAGTTGAATGTACCATCAATAACATGACGATCGAACCATGCGATTGGAATAGAGAAGCAACGGAATACTATCTTATGTGTGAAGAATTGCCATGCGTTATCTATATAGAATCTATTAAGGGCTGCCTTGTGCAGACGTGGGAAGGTACGCTGTAAGGCATCAGCTACTGGCTGCTTCTTACCCATGTACATCCAAGTAGCAAGGGCTATACCGATAACGGCTGCAATGATACTTGTTGTTGCAATGCTCCAATCTATATGAATATCATAGTTTAAGCCATTGGCACTTACGAAGTGACCAAATGGTATCCAACCAGCACATACAGAAATAGCAGCGAGGAATACCAATGGTCCCCACATTACGAATGGAACCTCTTGTGGACGACGACGATTCTCTGGATCCTGCTCATAATAAGACTCACCCCAGAAGATTACGTAGTAGAGACGGAACATATAGAATGCTGTCATACCAGCTACAAGTGTCATAATCCACTTCAAAGCCTGTCCTTCTACTCCTGGTAAGGTGTTACAAGCTGAGATAATCTCATCCTTAGAGAAGAAACCTGCAAATGGTGGAATACCAGCAATAGCTAAACAACCAATCAAGAAGCAGATGTTTGTAATTGGCATGTACTTGTGCAGCCCCCCCATATACTCCTTGAAGTTGCTACCAATGATAACAATGATAGCACCAGAGCAAAGGAAGAGCAGAGCCTTAAACATTGCATGAGTGAAGAGGTGGAACATTGCTGCCATATAGCCAAGACCACCATGATGGAGGAACTCTGGACTATTAAATGAACCTTCTTTACTATCATAGAAGCAAACTCCAAGTGCGACAAGCATGTAAGCAATCTGTGAAATGGTTGAGAATGCCAAGCCACGCTTAATATCACGTTGAGCACAAGCTACTGCTGCTGCATAGAAGGCAGTAAATGCTGCTATCCAAGCAATCCAATGGAGCTGTTCCTGTGCGCCAAACTGAACATAGATAGGCAACAACGATGCTACTTGGAATACACCAGCAACAACCATCGTAGCTGCGTGAATCAATGCAGATACAGGTGTTGGTCCCTCCATTGCATCTGGCAACCAGATATGCAATGGGAACATTGCAGACTTACCAGCACCACCAATGAACATCAAGAATAGTGATGTTGGAAGTACCCAAGTCAATGCTGAATTTGAAGCTAATGCCGTCAACTTACCAACTAGTTCTGGATTTGTATGAAGGTCATAGTTGAAAGTTCCTACATAGAAGCTGAAGAACAAAATACCTATCAAGAAGAACAAATCAGCAAAACGTGTAACGATAAAAGCCTTCTTACTAGCATGTACTGCAGTATGCTTTGGATAATAGAAACCTATCAACAGATATGAACATACACCTACCAACTCCCAGAAAAGATACATCTGAAAAATGTTGGTTGCCACAACGAGTCCAAGCATAGACATCGTAAAGAGTGACAAGTAAGCATAGAAACGCTGGAAGCCGTGCTCATACTCCTCAAACTTGTAGTTCTCATCACGTTCAGCCATATAACCGAATGAATAGATGTGAACCATAAAGCTGACAGTAGTAATAACGATTAACATCATCACACTGATTGGAGAAAGACGGAAACCAATATTAAAGGTCAAAAGCTCAGTAAACTTTAACCATGTTAGATTAAAGACGGTAACTATTGGATAAGTACCATTAGTTAAACGACCGTCAGTAACATGGAAAGTCTCTCCCATTGCTGTATACTCTCCCGTATAAAAGAAATAGTGATAAGCTGTATAGAGACTGAGCACAAATAACGTTCCCAACACACAGGTGCCAATAATACCAGCAACCTTGCGTGGCATCTTCATTCCGAACAGACCAAGTACAATAGCACTTAGGAACGGGAGAAGAAGTATCAAAAATGCGTAATCAAACATATTTGTTTTCTCTTTATAATTTCATATTTTCAATACTGTTCACCTGATCGCTGTGGAAATGACGGTAAACATTGACAATAATAGCGAGTGCAACAGCTGATTCTGCTGCACTTACACCAATAGAAAAGAGCGTAAAGAACATACCCTCATATCCATCAGGGAAAAGCAGACGATTGAATGCTGCAAAATTAATATCAACGCTATTAAGAACTAACTCTACGGAGATTAGCATTGCAACAAGGTTACGACGAGTTACGAAACCAAATACTCCGATAAAGAATAAGAGTCCACTAAGGACAAAGAAATATCCAACAGGTATCATTTGCTTCCCTCCTTCTTTTTATTATTAAGAATAACTAGGCCACCAATAATACATGCCAAAAGGAATACAGAAATAAATTCAAAAGGAAGTACATATCCATATTTATCTGCACTCATCAAGTTCTGACCAATGGTATCCATCGTTACTTCTTTTGACAACGTATCACCATTAACTATAGTACTATTGATTAAAGCATTCTTTAGCAATACAACAACAACAGTTGCAAAACCTACTAATGCTATTGCTGCTGCAAGAAAAGTACGCTTACCTAACCAGCGTTCAGAGAGTCCTTGCAATGTACGTTTGCTCACCAATTGGATTGCAAAGATATACATCATAGTAATACCACCAGCATAAATACTTATCTGAGCGGCACCAAGGAAAGTATAATCTAGCAGGAAGTAGAGACCTGCAACACCAAAGAGCACAAACAGCAATGCTGTTGCTGCTCGCATGATACGTTTCGTCGACACGCAGAATATAGCTGAAGCTAATATTACAACGGCGAGAATCGCAAACATAATTAATCTTGCCATATCCCTTACTCCTTATTTCTTTTTAGTATTGAATGTTCCAACTTTCCAATCTGCTCCACCCTCAATAAGTTTTGGTAGCGAACCACCATTATATATTTCCTTATCAAGATGAAGAACTAGCTTAGAACGATCAAACACAGCATTTTCAAAATCATTTGTAAACTCAATTGCATCGAAGTTACAAGCATTCACACATAACTCACAAAACATACAATCGCCCAAATCATACTCATAATCGAGAAGTTGCTTCTTCTTCTTACCAGTTTCTGGATTAGTAACCATCTCTGAAGCAATCTTGATGGTTCCATTAGGACAAGCCTTCTCACACATAGTACAAGCTGTGCACTTGTAGTTTTCATTTTCGTCACGTTTAAAGACCAAACGACCACGATGACGTTTAGCAACGTGAAGGGTTGTCTTACGATTCTCTGGATACTGCTCGGTAGACTTTGGTGTGAAGTATTCCTTCATTGTCACCTTCATACCTGTAGCAAGAGTCTTGAGCGCAGAGCCAACCTCACCAAAATATGATTGTTTTTTCTCTTCCATTCTCTTTAACCATTAATAGTGAATGTCCAACCGAATGCTACACAAATAGTCATCAATACAAGGATGACAAGTGACAATGGCATAAGGTACTTCCACTCTAATTTCAGAATCTGATCAATGCGAAGACGTGGGAAAGTCCACTTAATCCACATCAACAAGAATACCACAACGAATGTCTTACCAAGGAACCATACAATACCTGGAATATAGTTCATAACGGCATCAAAGCCTTCAAGACCAATATTCAATGGAGCCCAGCCACCCAAGAAAACAGTAGTAGCTATTCCAGATACAACAAATAGGTTAAGGTATTCTGCAAGGTAATAGAAACCAAATCCCATACCACTATACTCAGTATGATAACCCGCAGTCAACTCACTCTCAGCCTCAGCTAAGTCGAAAGGACCACGATTTGCTTCTGCATTACCGGCAATACAAAATACGAGGAAAGCCAATATTGCAGGGATATGCCCTTGTATAATCAGCCATTGCCAAGGACCTGTTTGTGCTTCAACAATACCTGAAATCTGCATTGTACCTGTGAGAATAACTGCAGAAATTAAACAGAGTCCCAACGACAACTCATAAGAAATCATCTGTACCGCACCACGCATAGCAGAGAGAACAGAGTACTTATTATTACTTCCCCAACCTGCAAGGAAAATACCAAGAACACCAATTGAACTAATAGCCGTTACAAGGAATATACCCACATTAAAGTCTAAGATATTAGCTCCATTATTCCATGGAAGGAAAGAGAAAGTTCCTACTGAAGCAATAATAACCAAAAATGGAGCAAGATAATAAAGCAATTTATCAGCCTTATCAACTGCAAAAATCTCTTTGATTAACATCTTCAATACATCAGCAAAGACCTGTAAGGTTCCCCACCAACCTACTCTAACAGGACCTATACGGCACTGGAAGTAAGCACAAACCTTACGCTCCATAAAGATAAGTACTATTGCAAGTAAAGCATAGGCAAGAAGTATTGCCAGTCCCACCGCAACGCACTCAATCAGAACGGTCCAGAAGTTACTCAAGCCACAAGTGACGCGGAGTAACTCATCGAACCATGTTGTTACTATTCTAAAATCGAACATAGTATGATTTTAATTCTTAATTGATTACTTTAAAGATAACCTTGTTAGCGGTCAATATCTGGAATAACGAAGTCGAGTGCGGCACCAGTAGTCACCAAGTCGGCAATCTTCTGACCACGAAGCATCTTATCCATAGCACCAACAAGTGTCAGACCCATAGGGCGGAACTTCAAACGATATGCAGTCTTGTCACCACGTGAATCCAGATAAGCACCAAACTCACCACTTGCACCCTCAACAGAGAAGTACCACTGACCTTCTGGAACTTTAATAATTGGCTTCTGCTTGATATAGAACTCACCCTCAGGAATATTATCAATCAATTGCTCTATAATATTGAGACTCTGATAGATTTCCTTAATATGACAGAAGTAACGATCCATAGAATCACCATTCGTCAACGTAATCTCTTCAAAGTTCACCTTATCATACATCGCATAAGGATGATTCTTACGAACGTCATTTTTCCATCCGCTAGCACGACCAGCAGGACCAGTCACACCATAGCTAATGCAATCCTTCTCGTCCATTACGCCAACACCCTCAAAACGCTGATGTGTAATCACGTTATCACCAAAGACATCAACATACTCCTGAATCATTGGACGAAGATACTTACAGAGTTGCTTTACATTTGATACAAAGTTTGGGTCAATATCAGCCTGCAAACCACCTATTCTATAATAGTTCTGTATCAAACGACCACCTGTTGTCTCCTCCATTACATTGAGGACATGCTCACGGTCACGCATACCATAAAGGAATGCAGTAAGAGCACCTAAGTCCTGTGCACAACAAGCTGTATAAAGAAGGTGATTGTCTATACGCTGTAACTCATCCATAATAGTACGGATATAGAGAATACGCTCAGACAATTCAATTCCCATACCCTCTTCTATCACACCCACAAGTGCATGACGATGCATCATAGCTGACAGGTAATTCATACGATCAGTCAATGCCAATGTCTGAGGATAAGTAAACTGTTCACAAAGTTTCTCTATACCACGATGGATATAACCTAAGTGTGGATAGATATTAGTAACAGTCTCACCATCTAATACTGTTTGTAAACGAAGTACACCATGAGTAGAAGGGTGCTGAGGACCAATATTAACAACAAAGTTGTCATCAGTAAACAAAGCATGTTGTGTTCCTACGAGTTCACCATTCTTGTTTAAGTTCCACTCTGTTGTTGTATCAAGTTCAACATCGTCTTCCGTAGTATACATATTCTTTGCAGGATCCATATCGTAATCCTTACGAAGAGGATAACCCTTAAAGTCATTGCGTAAGAAGAGACGACGCATATCTGGATGACCAAGGAACTTAATACCATAGAAGTCATAAACCTCACGTTCCAACAAGTCGGCATCAGCCCATAACTTAATAACAGAAGGAATTACATATTCCTCTCCTACCTTCTTTGCAAGCTGCTTTACAGAACAACGCTCATGTGTTTTTGTATTCTCAAGAATATAAATACATCCAAGCCCTTCTTCTGCACCAAAGTCTTCACCGACAACAGTTACAAGGTAATCGAAATGCTTCTCATTCTTCAACCTTGCCATCTCTGTAGCAAAGCTATCAAAACCGAATTCTTTATTTTCTAGTTTCATTCTCGCGTACCTTATATATTATATGTTAGTTGCACTTTCGTCAGCAGCCTTCTTTGCAGCATCTATCTGATCGATTTCCTTACCCAACTTCTCAACATCTTCTTTTGTTACAGGCTGGTTAACGACAATCGTTTCCTTCTTAGGTGCTGCCTCTACTGGAGCAGCAGAAACAGGCTTTGCTGCAGGTTTTGCTGCAGGGCGAGCAGGCTTAGGAGTCGGCTTATGTGCCTCTTCCCATGCAGTTTCACGCTTCTCTTTAATCTCTTCAGGATCAATACCCAATTTCTCCTTAAATATCAGTTCAGCATTACTCTTACCCAACTCACGCTCTTCAGCTGTCTGCTTATGATTAACACCACCAAAAAATTTCTCAACTTTAACCTTACGTTGAAGTTGCATCATTCCGTAAATAATAGCCTCTGGACGAGGAGGGCAACCTGGGATATATACATCCACTGGGATGATCTCATCAATACCACGCATAACATGATAGCTATCTTTGAAAGGACCACCAGAAATAGCGCATCCACCAACAGCTATAACATACTTAGGTTCTGCCATCTCATCATACAAACGTTTCAATGCTGGTGCCATTTTATTAGTAATAGTACCTGCACACATAATCAAGTCTGCCTGACGAGGAGAGTTACGTGTAACCTCAAACCCAAAACGAGAGAAGTCGTAACGTGCACAACCAACAGCCATAAACTCAATACCACAACAAGAAGTAGCGAAAGTCAATGACCACAGAGAATTACTACGCCCCCAATTTATAAGTTGATCCAAGTTACCAAGAACGAGGTTAGTACCACCATCGTTCAGTTCGCTTGCCATCTTACTGAGCGTATCATTGTCCTTCCATTCATCGTATGGAAGAGACTTGATTTTTGGCTTCCTTATTTCCATTCAAGCGCTCCTTTCCGCCATGCATAAGCAAGGCCAAATACTAATACCAACATAAAGAACCCAATGGTAGCTAGTGCTAAAGGTCCAAATGTCTTAACAACAACAGCCCATGGGTATAAGAAAACTGTTTCCACGTCAAACATCAGGAAGAGGATCGCAAAGAGATAGTATCCGATATGCACTGGTAACCAAGAGGTTCCATAAGTCGGAATACCACACTCGAAAGGCTCACCTTTCACCGGATTGTACGAACGCGGACCAATCAACTTAGCTATGGCATACGCTGCCACTACCAAGAATGCGGCCGTTATCAGAACGGTAACAAAAAGTGTGAAATACATAAACTTTATATAGCTATAATTTAAATATGCAATCTTGTTCTTGTGAAACTTGTTTTAAAACAAATGCAAAGATACAAAAATATTTGAAAAGCAAAGCAATTCTATTAAAAAACATACTCTTATTGCAAACTCCACTTTACAAATAATCTGCTAACGGCTCCTTATTACTCATTCATCTTTCTTATTTTTAGCTCACTTTATAGCTAAAGGTAAGAGAGGAAAGACAGAATAAATTAACTATGATAGTCTATCAGTCCATCAATCGGAGAAGCAAGTACTTTAGCAACACTATAACCGAATGATTTAGCGCATTTCCTCAACTGCGTTTCATAAGCAGCAGCAACACCTCCTACAGCCGATATAGAATATACTGAAGCGTTAGAATATCTCATAATATTCTTTTCAAAGAAGTTAGCTAAATTAGACAATACGAGTTCTTCTAACTCTGCCTTCTCCAAATTAGCATGAATAAACTTTGAGATACTAGCTAAATAGCGATTAGCTAAAGGTTGACGATAGACTTTACTGATTATATCTGGATAAGTCAAGCCTGACCATGACAAGTAAGCGTCACCAACTTCTTTGGACAAGCTCCCTTTAAAGATACCATTCAGGAACAGCTTTCCTAACACTGCTCCACTTCCTTCGTCACCGAGGATATAACCCAAAGGTGGAACATTCTCTACAATCTCTTTACCATTGTATAGACAGCTATTAGCTCCCGTCCCTAAGATACAAACTATACCTGCATGATGACCACAAGTAGCTCTTGCTGCACCTAATAAGTCGCTCTGTACCTCTACGTTAGCTAAGGGAAAGGATTTTGAAAGTGCTTTACACACTTTTATTGACAAATCAGCAGTACAACCAGCACCATAAAAGGCGACACTAGTAACCTCACTAATAAGATCAAAAGGCTCGCTGAGTTCCGCACCTCTTATGCTCTCTTTTAACGCAGGTTTCAGCTCCGTTTCTAATACGTTGAAAATTATATCCTCCGATTGATGAAAAGGATTTAAGCCCTGTGTACGAACTTTAAGGACAACATTAAAACCATCATTAGGTGTACCCACTAATGCCCAATCCGTTTTCGAGCCACCACTATCAGCTATTAATATCATTGTATCTTTTTGTATGCAAACTTACACTTTTTTATTGATTTATAAGCATTATGGTAACAGAAATAAGTCCCATGACATATCTTTAGTATCATTTTACATAAACAGCAACTGCAAAATCATAAACTTTGCTTATCTTTGCATCAATTATTGTTTAAACAAACTGTTTATCACCACAACCCAGAAGTATGTATAAAAAGATATTCTTCATTACTATCTTGCTGTTTATCATTACACTCCCAGCAAGTGCCGTATTACAGGAAGATTCATTGAAGAACTCACTCTCCGTTCTCCGTCATGAGTTAATTGCACAACATCTTGAACAAACAAAGCAATTAAACAACTCTAAGTTTATTAGTGAGCAAGTGATGAATCAGCTAAAAGAGATTGGAGAGCACTCTGCCCAGGTGTCGCTCATGCTTTATTCTCAAAAGACGGATAACATCTTTGATTTAACTTATGCCTGCCAAGAGGCTACCGAACTATGGAAGGATTTTCAGAGTAAGTCGCGCCCCTTTCATGACCTTATCACCCAGAGTAAGGAGGAGATTGCTCGTTATGATTCTCTTATCAACGTGCTCAGTACAATGTACACCTTTGGCATGACAGACAAGATGAAGACTGACCGCAACGTTTGTTTAACGCTTGCCGTTAGCATACGTCGAATGTTGCAAGAGCGTAACGACTCTTATCAAGAATATATACAATATTACCAATACAACCAACAACAACTTCAATCGCTCGATACGTATGCACAAAAGAGATATGAAGAGATACAGACGAGCATCTTTACAAATAGCGGAGAAAATTACTTTAAATTCCTACGCAATGCTCCAACACTTATCTCTCAAATGAGTTCTAACCTTTCTGAGAAATACACGCCACAACGAGTCGTGCAATCTCAATGGGATGTAAGGTGGCTCATTACGCTCTTTTCCATGATACTCATCTATGGCTTAGTGGCAATACTCATCAATTATTTAAGCATTCGTTTCCTTGTTACAAAAGTAATGAAGACGAATCGGTTTGAGCAGAAGAACAGTGCTTTTCTTGCCAAGCGAACATGTATTATTATGGTGACATCAATCATTACTTTTAGTATCATTCTCGTCATCATCAAGATTCTTTCGCCCTCCAACTTTGTTCACATGGCATGCAACCTTTTGCTTGAATACACATGGTTACTTACTGTTATCTTTGCCTCATTGTTATTGCGTGTTAGTGGTGCACAAACACACAACACCTATCGCATATATTACCCTCTTATCTTTGTTGGGTTTACCGTCATCACCTTCCGTATTGTGATGTTGCCAAGCTCCATAGTAACACTCGTCTACCCTCCCCTCTTATTGCTCAATGCTTTGTGGCAGGCAAGGATGATTTACAAGCACCGCTTGCAAATTCCTAAATACGACTTATACCTTGCTTATTTATCACTCACGGTATTCGTATTCTCTTTGGTTAGCTCAATAATAGGCTATACCATGCTGGGCGTGCAAGCCTTTATTTGGTGGATGATGCAATTAGCATGTATATTAACAATCGCGTTCTTCCATGATTATCTTGATCAATATAGGGAGAGGTATCCTGAAAAGAAATTGTCAATCGTAAAGACTTGGATTATCAGATTTATATACAATGTATTCATACCATCATCATTGGTATTGTCTTTCATCATCTCAATTTATTGGGCAGCAGATGTCTTCAACCTTAGTGATATAACATGGAGGTTATTCCGTGCTAACTTCATTGATTCTGATAAGTTCAAGATCAGCATCTACTCTATAGCCATGGTTACAGTCCTTTGGTTCATCTTTAACTATCTCAATCATACAATTAGGGACGCTATAAAACAATTCTTAAAGAAGAGTGACCCTACAACAGCTGCAGCTAGAAGTACGATGTTTATCAACGTCTTACAAGTAGTTGTATGGGGCGCATGGTTATTGACAACTTTAAGTATATTCCAAATCAGCAACACATGGCTAGTTGTTGTAACTGGCGGCTTATCAACTGGTATCGGTTTCGCCATGAAAGATATTCTCGAGAACATCTACTATGGTATATCATTGATGACAGGACGAATCAAGATAGGCGATTACATTGTATGTGATGGCATACGTGGACGTGTAAGTTCTATCAGCTATACCTCAACGATGCTTGAAGCACTAGATGGATCAATCATAGCCTTCCAAAACTCACAGCTCTTTACGAAGAACTATAAGAACATGACAAAGAATCATGGATATGAGCTTGACATCCTAGAAGTGGGCGTAGCATACGGTAGTAATATCAATGAAGTTAAGAAAATGCTGATTGATGCCATCACCGCACTAGACATTACTTACAAGGAAAAGAAGGTAATGGTCTTACTAAAGAGTTTTGATGATAGCTGCATTACACTAAAAGTACTTGTATGGGTTAACGTTTTCACACAAGGACTTGATGATAGCATTATCATGGAATGTATTTATGATACGCTCAATAAGAATGGTATTGAAATTCCATTCCCACAACGTGAGATTACAATTAAGAATCAATAGACTCTGAAATATTCACACAATACAAGTCGTATAAACCGAAAGGGTATCCATCAGTTGGATGCCCTTTTTCTAATTGATTTTATGGATAGTCATCGCATTACCATACTTATCCTTTAGAATGAATAAATAGCTTTTCTGAATCAAGGAAGAGGTAAAATTAAGGCTATACTTCTTATTGAACTATTTGTTGATAACTACTTTAAAACAAAGTATTTAACCTCGTTTCATTAATAGTAGATTATCCTATTAATGTCGTTTGCAAGAAAGACAAATAATAGTATAAAACTTTAGGTAAAATAAAGCCAAATTGTCCTAGGAGTTTTTATAAGTATCGACCTTAATTGAACCGAAAAATGACTACTAAATTTAAGTACAGCCGACCTTTAACTTAAAGTACGATTGACCTTTAACTTAAAGTATAATTGACCTTTAACTTAAAGTATGATTGGCGTTTAACTTAGAGTATGGTTTGCGCTTAACTTAGCGTACAAATAAGGTTTAAGTTAAACGATAAAAAGAAGAGGAATATATCACTTAAAGTATCTGAACCTTGAGAGTAATGACTCTACTGGTTTCACTTTAAAGCGATATATTCCTCTCTTTAAATGTTATCTTCTATAACAGAATAATCTTTGTCTTAGAAGTTGTAGTAAACACCGAATGTAACGTTGTTACCATCAAGGTCAACACCCCATGCGTGGTTGTCCTTGCTTTCGCCATCATACTTTACTGACTTCCAGCCAGCGAAACCTACGTGAGCAACGAAGCTAACCTTCTTGTTGAGGTTTACAGATATACCTGGTTTCAAACCAACAGACCATGCATCAGCAGAAGCACCACCTACATGAGCGTGGTTCATATGTGCATAACCGAAACCACCATCAACGAATGCGTTAACGTACTTAGTACGAACGAAGGTGTAACGAGCGTATGGCTCAACTGTAACGTAGTTTTTAGACTCACCCTCAATGCTTACAGGGTTACCCTTACCGAAACCTACTGTTGTACCAATAGCCCAGTTCTCATTGATATTGTAACCAATCTCAGGGAGAACCTTGTAAGTTGTAACAGCATCAGCATTACCTTCCTTTGAAGAAGCAATACCAACATTACCACCAACATAAACTTGAGCGTTAGCAGCCAAAGATACAAAGGCTACAGCAAGTGACATCAAAATCTTTTTCATCTTAAAAGCTTTAATTGTTAATACTAAATATAAAATCTTTCTACCTATAATTATAACCCACATACGGGGTACATAATAACTTAAATCCGCTGCAAAGGTAAAGTGTTTTAATCGGAAAATCCAAATTTTATCAATAAGATTTGGTACATTTACGTAAACAAAGGTTAAAACCTTGTGCGGTAACCTTATTATATATAACTTTGCACAAACACTTACAAGGAGAAGTTCAATTAAGTTATGAAACAGAAGTAGTCCTACTGAATTATGAACAATAAACCCACTTTCATTGCAGGTCCCTGCGTAATTGAGAGCTCAGAGCTCCTCTGTTCTGTTGCAGAAGAGTTGGTTAGGCTTAACGAGAAATACAATATTAATATCATTTTTAAGGCTAGTTTTGATAAAGCTAACCGCACAAGTATAAACTCTTTCCGTGGTCCAGGATTGGAGAAAGGATTGAGTATGCTTTATGATATTAAGCAGAAGTATGGTTTAAAACTACTTACTGATATTCATGAGAGCTATCAAGCAGAACCTGTAGGCGAAGTGGTTGATGTTATTCAGATTCCTGCCTTCCTTTGTAGACAAACAGATTTGTTAGTAGCTGCGGCAAAGACGGGCAAAATTGTGAATATCAAGAAGGCACAATTCTTAAGTGGACGAGACATGAAATATCCCGTGCAGAAATGCTTAGAAAGTGGTGCAAAAGAGATATGGCTTACTGAAAGAGGTAACTGCTTTGGTTACAACAATCTAGTTGTAGACTTCCGTAACATTGCAGATATGAAGGAGATTGTTCCGAATGTTATCATGGATTGCACGCATAGTGTACAACGTCCTAGCGCAGGAGATGGTAAGACAATCGGCGATCGAAAGTTTGTTCCTTCTATGGCATTAGCAGCTAAGGCTTTTGGTGCTACAGGTTATTTCTTTGAAGTACATCCAACACCAGACCAAGGCTTGTCTGATGCAGCCAACATGCTAGAGTTAAATAAGTTAGACGAATTAATTAGCAAGTTAATATGATTGGAGCAGAAGAAAGATTAACACATGTAAGAGACTACGCTATACAATGTATCAAAGAAGAAGCTGATGCGACAATCAATCTTATCAATCAACTTGATGATAACTTTGAGAAAGCTGTCGACTTGATGTATCATTGTACAGGGAAAGTCATTGTGACAGGAGTTGGTAAGAGTGGAAATATTGGAGCGAAGATAGCTGCAACACTTTCTTCTACAGGTACACCTGCTTTCTTCGTTAACCCATTGGATGTATATCATGGTGACTTAGGTGTAATGAAAGAAGAGGATGTCGTACTGGCGTTGTCAAACTCTGGTCAGACTGATGAGTTACTTAGATTTATACCGATGGTTCTTCACATGAATATTCCAATCATAGGAATGAGTGCGAATCCCCATTCACTTCTAGCTAAATATTCCACAGCCCATCTCAAGGTTTGGGTTGAGAAAGAAGCGTGCCCGCTAAACCTAGCACCAACAAGTTCAACAACAGCAGCTTTGGTTATGGGTGATGCACTTGCAGTGGCTTTGATGCGGGTAAGAGACTTTAGACCGCAGGATTTTGCTCAGTTCCATCCAGGAGGTGAGTTAGGTAAGCGCTTATTGACAACTGCACAAGATGTCATGATATCAGAGAACTTACCTGTTATCCCTAAGGAGATGCACTTAGGCGAAGCAATTATCCATGTTAGCAAGGGGAAATTGGGCTTGGGTATAGCTTTATCTGGAAAGAAGATTGTAGGTCTGATTACAGATGGTGATATCCGACGGGCTATGGAAAGATGGCAAGCAGAGTTCTTTAACCATACAGTCAAAGATATTATGACAACAGAGCCTAAGATGGTTCTTCCCAACATTAAAATTACAGAAATACAACAGATTATGCATAGATATAAAGTACATACAGTCTTAGTATGTGATGAAGAAAAGAATCTTCTGGGAGTTGTCGACCATTATAGTTGTATGATTTAACACCTTATATTCTCATTGAGTTAATACCAAGAAAGGAGTATTCCTACAAGAAAATGGCAAAAAGGAAACAAGAAAGTTATAGAAAACTTATCATTACTTGCATTTGTACATTCATAGCCCTACTCTTCCCTTATCATCTAACGGCTAAGACCTTTGAGTATAAGGGTAATGGTAAGGAATTAGCAAATAAGGACGGGAGAGCAGACTCAATGCTTGTATGCCAATTACGTCACAAAGGAATAAGCTTTTCACATAATAACTCGGTTACTCTTCTTTGTACTGGTCAGGAGAAGTTCGACGACTTGTTCAAAGCAATAGACCAAGCACGTTCGAGCATTCACTTAGAATACTTCAATTTTCGTAACGATTCAATCAACGATGAACTCATACGCCATTTAGAGAAGAAGGTGAGACAAGGTGTTGAAGTGAGAGCTATATTTGATGGATTTGGGAATGCCAGTAATAACCAACCCATGAAGAAGAGTACTTTGAGGGCGATTCGCAAGAAAGGAATCGAAATATATGAGTTTAAGCCTATAGAGTTCCCTTGGATACATGATATCTTCAATCGAGACCACCGAAAGATTGTTATCATTGATGGTAAGATAGCCTATACAGGTGGGATGAACGTGGCTGACTATTATATAAAAGGTACGAAAGTCGTTGGCTCATGGCACGATATGCACTGTAGAATAGAAGGCGATGAGGTAAACACTTTACAGAACATCTTTCTAAGAATGTGGTATCTTGTTTCTACGAAACAGGTGCATGGAGCAAAATATTATCGCGGTATATCGAACGCTGACTATATCAAAGGATTAAAACCAGATACTTGTAAAAGTGCTGGTAAAAAGATGGTTGGTATCATCAATCGAGAGCCACAAGTTAGTAGAGATATTATCCGTTACTTCTATGTTAATGCCATTAATGACGCAAAGGATAGTATAAAGATCATCAATCCTTACTTCACATTAAGTCCTACTTTAAAGAAGGCTTTGCGTAAGGCTGTAAAGAGGGGTGTAAAGGTTGAGATATTGTTGAGTGTAAGGAGCGATATACCTTTAACGCCAGATTGTGGATTCTATAATGCTCATCAGCTGATGAAAGACGGATGTACGATATGGTTATACAAGGCAGGTTTTCATCATACAAAGATTATCACAGTAGATGGACAATTATGTACTGTTGGGTCTGCAAACCTCAACTCACGAAGTCTAAGGTGGGACAGAGAGGAGAATGCAGTTATCGTTGATAAATGTACAACCCATGAATTGGATACTCTCTTTGAGAATCAAAAGAAAGATAGTTTCAAGCTAACAGAGAAGCTATGGAAACAATGGCGAACTCCATGGCAACGCTTTAGAGGATGGTTTGCACATCTTCTGTCACCTTTCTTATAAAAGGAAGGGGAAAGTTGATTAGTATTAATAAGGTAAAAAAAAGACAAGACTTAATAGAAAAGTCTTGTCCAGGAACTATAAGAATTTATCATTCTATATCTTATTAATGTCAATGTAACCATGCATAACAGCATAGATAGTCAGTGCTGACACGCTTTTCACACCTAACTTATCCATAATATTCTTTCGATGTGAAATAACCGTTGTCAAGCTTATGTTAAGTTTCTCGGCAATCTCTTTATTAATCATTCCTTGAACTATCAAAGATAAGACTTCTATCTCACGATTGCTCAATATCTTATTCTTCAACACTTGTGGAAGTTCAGGTAAGTTCTTTCCACCCGAATGTCCATACTGTTCTATCTTTAAAATTGCTTTAACAAGTTCCTCCTCGGGCACATTAATACAGAAACTATGAAAGCCTGATAATTGAGAATTAGGGTTCTTGGTAATTGTTAGTACAATTGTCTTATGTATGCGTTGAGAAAAGAACTGCCTATTTTCTAAGACTATTACTTGTGCTACAAAATAGTGATAGAATGAATCTGGTTGAGCCTCTTCAAACTCTTGGAATGAAGAAAAGGTCTCTACAGACATGATTGGTATCACATTCTGCAATATCTGTTTTAAGCCTAGGACTGCAAGTGTATTAGGGTCTACGATAGCCATCTTTGGGCGACCCATTTTCTTCATTTCTACATTCTCCATACACACTGACCAAGATATAAATTAATTTTAGAAAAGGATAGTAAGAAGAAACATCATATACCCTATCTATAGATAATTATAATTTCACACTACTTATATCCACCAAATTGTTGACAATAGCATAGATAGTCAAACCCGCAGGAGAATGTATCTGTAATTTCCTTGCTATATTCCGACGATGCGTAATGACAGTATTCGTTGATATACAAAGATGGTTGGCAATCTCTTTATTAGTCATTCCTTGAGCAACAGAAACGATAACATCTTTCTCACGATCGCTAAGAACTTCATTCGATTCTGGACTCTGTGTTATCATGTTAGAGATCTTTACACTAACATCATTTTGCTTACTCTTCTGTTCTAATCGTCTAATAACAGGAATAAAGATATCATCCTCAACTAAAGCATGCTGGTCGAGCCATTCCTCACAATTATATATATCATATAATGTGGCAGTGAGACGATTATTATGATGGGAGTCAGAAGGAAGATACTTTATGATAATACTCTTTAACTCACGCAACTTATCATCTGTTTGGCTATGATGTTTAGAGTAGGTTTCTACATCATAAGTATCATTAGTCTCACCTTTCAATAAAGAGTCAACATAAGGGAAAACATTCTTTTCCTCATATTGCATATGATTACGAATAGAATGGGCATACTCGTCATAAAGGCGAAGTATGAGTCGAGCAAGGTTATCATTTTCATCCAAAGCACCCGTCAATTCTCTTCGAATGAAAGGCAATTCGTAGTCAAGATAATAAGTGTGACTCGCTCTGAGATACTGCATAAGAGTGGGTATTGATAACCTATCAAGATCATCAAACCCTTTATAACCATTAATAGTATAATTCACAACTGACAAGAACGTATATGTATCAACATTCTGGTCATTACAAACTTCTCTTACCGTTTTATCTCCAAAGCCTAAGCTAATGCCAAAACAACCTAAACTCTGTAATAGACTATAGTTGTCTTTGATAAGGTTGATCATCTTATCATCAGGCTCATACATCTTTTGATTCTTCATCTTGTCTTTCCGTAATGATATCGTATGCAAAATAACAAAAAAAAGTTCAATAACACAATAGGAATCATCAAGTATTTAACCTAATATCCTAATTTATTAGTATAAAAAGCAGAAACAACCTTCCCTAACACATGACTTGTATAGCTCAAAACGTACAACAAAGTACAAACATTTAGCGAAGTAATCTAATACTATATCTAGTTAAAAGACAACATAATACATTGGATCTCATGAAGAAAAGCCTTACAATAAACAAATACAACAAAATCATGAAATATTAAAGGTACTCTTTTACGTTAGAAAAGAGTACCTTCTAAAGGCAAAAAGAGCATCTCTTTGCCCTAAAAAGAGCATATATACGAAAGAATAACAATATTATCAATCCCAAAGTTTAAAATGGAACAAATACAACAATACCTATTAATTGTGACTCAACAAATGAGTTTTTCGGTCTAAAGTAATACTAAAATAGATAAAAATTCAATAGATATAGGTATTGCCTTATTCAATAAAAGAAAGTAACTTTGCAAACGAAATAATAATAAATAATAGACAAGAACTCTATGAATAATTTTACATTCGGGATTATCTTTGGAGCACTCCTAGCAGGAACGACTACTGCACAAGCACAAGTAAACGCTGCTGACTCTGTAATGAATCATGTCAAAGGAAACAAATTAAGTCTTGGTGGTTATGGTGAGGCTGCTTACTCACGCAACTTCTATAGCGATAATGGTAATCGTTATACAACACCTAGTCTCTATAAGAAAGACCCAAGTCATGGTCGATTTGATATTCCTCATGCAGTTATCTACCTTGGTTACGACTTCGGTAAAGGCTGGTCAATGGGTAGTGAAATAGAGTTTGAACATGGTGGTTCTGGTTCTGCTATTGAATATGAAGCAGATGAAGCTATTGAGTTTGAGCACGAAACAGAGAAAGGTGGAGAAGTAGAGCTGGAACAGTTCTGGTTACAAAAATCATTCGGAAAAGCTTTCAATATCCGTGCTGGTCATATCGTTGTGCCATTCGGCTTAGTGAATGCTCATCATGAGCCATTAAACTTCTTCACTGTTTATCGTCCAGAAGGAGAAAACACAATTCTTCCAAGCACATGGCATCAAACCGGTATATCTTTCTGGGGACGTAAGGGTGACTTTAGTTATGTAGCACAAATGATTGCAGGATTGGATGCCTATCACTTTAGTCGTGCTAACTGGATACAGAAAGGTACGTCAAGTCCTTTCGAGTTTGAGGTCGCAAATAAATATGGTTTCCTTGCACGTGTAGACAACTACACTATCCCTGGTCTTCGCATTGGTATCAGCGCATACGCTGGACAGGCGATGCACAACAACGTACCACACGATAGCGAGAAGGGTGCAAAGAAGAAGATTAAGGGTAACGTCTATCTTGGTAGCTTAGACTTCACCTATAATAAATACAACTGGATTGCAAGAGGTAACATCGATTATGGTTACGTTAGCAATGCAAAAGAGATTACACAGCTTTCATACCCTAATGTACAATATGTTAAGCCTTATGAGTCAGGGAATGGTAAATACTTCGGAAGTCATGCAATGGCAATGATGTTTGAGGTAGGTTATGATATCTTCTCTCAGATTCACAAGATGCGTGCCGACAATCAGAAGCTTTATGTCTTCGGTCACATTGAACATTATGATTCTTATATTCACGCTACAACAAAGCAGTGGACTAACAGAACTATCCTTGCAACAGGTATCAACTACTATCCTATCCCACAGATAGCTATCAAGGCAGAGTACAACTATCGTAATCTTAAGAAAGGATACAACGATGAACCTTCTATAAATATAGGTATTGCATACGAGGGCTTCTTCCTATAAGAGAAAACACTATTATAAATTATCATTAAATAAAGATTGTAATGAAAAAAGTAACAAAACTCGCAATGTTCCTTCTTGCAGGAACATTAGCTACAGGCTTCGTATCATGTAGTAGTGATGATGATGAGCCTATTAACACAACAATTCTCACACCTGAACAGCAATCTGCTTTAAGCCAGGCTGCAAGCGAAAGTAGAGCAAACGCTAATAAAACAGAGATGGGCAAGGTTGTTGCCAACTACATTAATGAAGTTGTTAAACCTACATATTTAGACTTGGCAGAGAAGTCTGATATCCTTTATAAGGCTTGCCAGAATCTTTATCAGAAGCGTAAAGCAGGTACTTTGACTCAGAGTGATATTGATGCAGCTTGTGAGGCTTTCAAAGGAGCACGTAGAGATTGGGAGCAGAGTGAGTCATTCCTTTATGGCGCAGCTTCTGACAATGAAATCGACCCACATATCGACTCATGGCCACTCGACCATGATCAGTTGACAAGAGCATTGAATGATGCTTCCGTTATTGCTGGTATCAATGGTGAGAACCCAACCAAGTATGTTTATGACAACAATGGTAACTTCGACTCTGTGTTAGGTTTCCACGGATTGGAGTTCGTTCTCTTCCGTAATGGTAAGAATCGTACAGTAGCAGACTTCAATGCTGAGAAAGAGACAGAACAAGGTCTTACAAGTGTAAGTACTGTAAACGAAGCAGCCTTTGCAGCAGCTGTCGCAGGTGACCTCCGTAACATGACTTACCTTTTGGAATATGGTTGGTTAGGTACAAGTATCCCAACATCACACTTGAATCAGCTTGCAAATGCAATGTGGGTAGTTAATGGAACACGTCACAAAGGACTTTCTCCAAAGTTTATTCCATACCGTGATTACTCACAGTTCGCCACAAAGGAGAATGGTATGTTTGCTTCATGGCATGAGACATTGAACAATATATTCATTGGCGGATGCTCTGGCATCTGCGAAGAAGTTGCTTCACAAAAACTTGGTCAGGCTTATCGTAAGGCTACAGGTACTGGTACGGCAGACGATGCAGCTAACTACATCGAGTCACCATACAGTAAGCGTTCATTCCAAGACTACCAAGATAACATCTATTCTATCAAGAATTCACTCTATGGCGTACGTGGTACAGAGACAATCTCTACCCCAGCCAAGTACTCTATCATGAACTTCTTGAAGAATAACAACTATCCTAATTATAATGAATTGAACACTGCTCTTAACGAGGCAATTGCAGCCTTGGAGACAGCTAAGAAGAGCGGTATTGCATTCATTGACCAACCAGGTAATCCACAGGTTAAGACTTGCATTGATAAGGTTGATGCCTTGAACGAAGCACTTAATGCAGCTGGTACATGGATTAATCAGCAGACTGACAAGTAAATCAGTACTTGTATATCTGAAAATCAAAGATAATTAAAAACGTAGCTTTGTCCTCTTTAGGCAAGGCTACGTTTCAAACGTAAATTTAACTATAAAACATTATGAGACACAACAGCTATAGCAAATTCTTACTTGCTGGAGCGCTATTATGTGCATTTGCTGCTTGTTCTGACGACAATGTTTCGCCAGAAAAGCCACAGCAACCATCAGAACCTGAGACAAAGTACATTGGTCAGGCAGTAGGTAATTTCTCTGCAGACGAATGGTACCCAGGTGGCAAACTTGGTACAACTGAGAACACCGCAGCAGGTGGTTATGAGGACAACACACCAGCTATCGACGAACAAGGGCTAACAGATCTCTTCAACCAAGGAGATATGATGGCAAGTGCTAAGTACACCCTCAGCACCGAGCCATACAAAGGTTGGGGCCCTGTTGCATCCCGTCGTTCATGCGAGTATTGCCATTCTGGAGGTTATGCTCACGGTCATAGCCGCAATGACATGGAGCCAGTAAAGGGCAACGGTTACATTGTTTCTGTTTATACACCTGATGCTCCAGGCAGCAACAATGGTACTCCTATCAATCAGCTCACAACATTCACAATGTTGCAAGCCGTTGAGCCATTCTTGCCTCCTGTTGATCCGAAGCAAATACACATCACATGGCATGACGTAACATCTATGCCAAGTGGTTTGCCAATGCAGTTCCCTGATGGTGAGAAATATAATCTTCGTTATCCATCAGTATCTATTCCACAGTCAGCATTCAACACAGACCCAGTACCAAGCAACTATGAGGTACGCTTGATAGCATCTTGTAACTTCCAAGGACTTGGTTTGATTGATGCTATCTCTAATGAAGACCTAGAGAAACAATACAAGGCAGAAGGAAAGTACGTAGAGTTGAACCCAGAGTTCTTCGATAATACAACAAAGCAGTTGAAGCCTGAGGCATGGGCAGAAGATGCTTTTGGTAATAAGTTTGTAAAGCGTTTCAACTACGACTTACTCGATGGTTGTCTTGAGAACGACGTTGCTCTTTGGGACGAGTTGAATGTTCTTCGTTCAGATATCAAGCACATCTGTTCTACAGAACCATGGGCAAAGGCAATGTCAGAGAACGAAAACGTAATTAGTTACATCCAACAGCATGGTAGTGATCCAAACTCTTACGTACATCCATACTACAACGATGGAACTCGTGAAGGTATCAAGAAGGCTGTTCGTTATTTGCTTTCACCAAGCGACAACGTAAACCTCTACAACAATCCTTACTTCAACTTCAAGCCAGAGGTGAGCGATGATGCCTATCACGCATTCATGGTATGGCATAGAGGTATCGCTGTTCCACGTGCAAGAAACTTGAACGACAAGGACGTACAGCGTGGTAAGGAACTCTTCACAGGAGAGTTAGGATGTGCACACTGCCACAAGGCATCTTGGACAACAGGTGCTGATAACCACGGTTCTTCAGTAATCCTTGGCAACAAGCAGTTGCCTAAGTATGCTAATCAGAAGATTTATCCATACTCTGATTTCATACAGCACAAGCTCGATATGAAGAACGACATCCACGGATCATGGTGCCGCACTACTCCACTGTGGGGCAGAGGTCTTTCACTAATAAACTCTGGTGTAGAAGACCGTCTACATGATGCTCGTGCTCGCAATGAGATTGAAGCAATCATGTGGCACGCTTATAGCAAGAACAGTCAGGCTTATAAGGCAGCTGTCAAGTTCTACAACTTGCCAAAGAAAGATAGAGACGCTGTAGTTAAGTTCATACGTTCTATCTAATGAATAGCAATTAACCAAACATTAATAAGAAGAAGATGGGATTCGCAAAAGAATTCCGTCTTCTTTTATCTTACAATAATGCGAACAAAAAGATTACTTGAGATTGTGTATATTCTCATTGTTGCCATAATGGCGATAGGAACAGTTATAGGGAAATACACAAGTCTTGATTATGTTTCAGATAATATCTTCGGTTCTTGGTGGTTCATCCTATTATGGGCAATAGGTACAGCTACAGGAATCATTTATTTTATTAAGCGGAAAGTCCGCCGCCCTATCATCGTCTTATTACATTTGTCATTCGTCATCATTCTCCTTGGTGCTTTACTCACTCATCTAACAGCACACAAAGGAATGATACATCTAAGACAAGGGAAGCCCGTAAGTACATATATAACAAAAGATGGTAATAAGGCACAATTACCATTCTCGGTTGTTCTAAATAGATTCAATATTACCTATCACGCAGGCAATATGGCTGCAATGGATTATGCTTCTGTGATTACTATAATAGAAGGTGAAAGGAAAGAGGAGTTTCAAGTATCTATGAATAAGATATATTCAGGCTATGGCACACGTCTTTATCAAAGTAGTTTCGATGAAGATATGAAAGGCTCATACTTATCCGTCAATTCTGATCCATATGGAATCCCCGTAACATATATAGGTTATGCCCTACTCTTCCTTGGACTCATTGCCATGCTTATCGAACCCAAAGGGAACTTCCGTCGCTTACTTCGTAGTAATAGTGGTAAAGCCATTGCGTTACTCTTACTACTCCTAGCAGGAACATCACCTATCAGTGCACAACCATCATTAACACGTGAGACTGCAGATGAGTTCGGAAAGGTTCTTATTGTTTATAATGGTCGTATCTGTCCTATGCAAACCTACGCTATTGACTTCACAAAGAAACTATATGGTAAAAAGAATTACAAGGACTTCACTCCCTGCCAAGTACTAACTGGCTTCATGTTCTGGGGTAAGGAATGGATGAAAGAACCTATCTTCAAGATAAAAGGAAGTGAGCTACGTAATAAATTAGGGCTCAATGAGTATATATCCCCTATGAGTCTTTTCGGACAACAAGGATATATCCTCGGTCCATATCTTGAAGATGCACAGAGTCAACCTAACGATGCTGTCGCTAAACAGATTCTTGACACTGATGACAAGATGATGTTATTAATGGATCTTATGCAAGGCAAAACGCTCAAGATATTCCCTTATACATCAAACAAAGGAAATATTGACTGGTTTGCACCTACCGATCGTATGCCCAAAGCTATGCCTAAGGCACAACAGCAATACATTCATACGATTCTCTCCTTAGCAAGACAATTAGCCAACCAAGGAAACACTGGAATGCTGAACGAACTTGCTCTAAAGTTGCAGAAATATCAACAAGTTTATGGTGGTAATACGATCCCTACACCAACAGAAATAAAAGCAGAGAATATCTATAATGCTTGCTCGTTCGCAACGATTCTCTTCATCGCCAATCTGACGTTAGGACTTTTATCCATCTTATTCTTAAACAAAAAGAAGAGATACAGAATTTTCACCTGTCTCATGGGCTTATCATGGCTTGTCCTCACATTTACATTAGCTTTAAGATGGATTATCAACGGGACGATTCCTATTGCAAATGGCTATGAAACAATGCTTTTACTCTCATGGCTCATTATGATTGTATCAATCCTTACAACCCATAAGATGCAACTAATGACCACTTTCGGACTACTCATGAGTGGATTCATGCTACTCGTAAGTCATCTTGGTGAGATGGATCCGAGCATCACGCCACGTATGCCCGTACTAAATAGTCCGTTGCTGAGCATACATGTCGGTATTATCATGATATCTTATGCCCTATTTTCTTTGACATTCATCAGTGCTATTGCCTATTTCTTTACAAAAAAAAGTAAAAAAGCAAGTATCATTCAGATTAATAAGCAACTGACAACGCTCTCACAAATATTCCTCTATCCTGCTATAACCACCCTTGGATTAGGAATATTCATAGGTGCAATTTGGGCAAATATCAGTTGGGGTACTTATTGGGGATGGGACCCGAAAGAGACATGGGCACTCATAACATTCATGATTTATGCTATTCCATTGCATAAAGCAAGTTTACAATCATTAAGAAGTGAGAAGAAATATCACATCTTTATGTTTATTGCATTCTTAAGTATCCTAATGACTTATTTCGGTGTCAATTACATTCTTGGTGGTATGCACTCTTACGCTTAGAAAAAGCATAGTAGCATCAAGTGCTTTCGTTCTACCTTACAGACTTTCAGTGAGTAAGTTCTGAGACGATTCCATAAGATAAACAAAGAAAAGTTCGCAAACAAAATCGAAATTGTTTGCGGACTTTTTTCATATTGTCTGTAAACAATTCTCCGTATTTCATAGCTCTATTATCATCCTTCTAATGATTGAATTTCTTATTACAGCTTAGCAAATATCCGCCACATCGCTAGGTTCATTTTTCATGCTAATAGATGTACCATGAATGGTAACAGAAATCGTCCCGCTTAATTCTGGAGAGGAGCTTAGCGAAATCCTATCTTCATCACAAAAATATATTACATTTAATTTTATTATTCTAGTGTATTCTAGAAAAAGATTTATCAATCAAACACGTAAAATAGGACTTAAAAATAAAAAGTAATTACATTTTAAGAGATTTCCCAGTACTTTTCACCCGAAAAATAAGGACTTTTCATAAAAAACGATACTACCTTTTGATGAAAACGATAGTACTTTTTGACGGAAACGATAGTACTTTTTAATCAAAACGATAGCACATTTCAGTAAAATAGATAGTATTTTCTTCTCAAAACAATCAAACTTTTTGTAACTCTATGACTATCAGATTATTACAAATAGTAGGAAGAATTATCTCAAAAATCGTGTATTTCAGACGGAAATATAAGTTGCTTTCGAATAACGAAATTATAGGTATCAAAAATAACAATATTACTTTACATTTATTTCTCCATAGGAACACAACACCATCGGGAAATCTTTAACATTACACCGATACCAGGAATCTCCTTTAATAAATAATACTTTTTGTTAGAACGAACCAATCGTCCTGTCATTCCTTTCATGGGTCCGAACTTGACCAATACCTCATCACCAGCTTTTAGATGTGCCTCGTCTGAAGAAACGAACTTTCGCATTGTCACTTCAGGATTACACATAAGACGAAATTCATACATCTGGTTGTGCGGAATAAGGCAATATTCCTGAGAACTGATTGATTTGCGCAGAACACTTATCTTATAGTTCATCTCGCTAACAATATGGCGAAACTGCTTTTCATCAATGGACTGTTTCACAAAAACAAGATTACGAACGACAGGACGTAATACTTTACGTGGCTTGCCATCACGCCCTTCTATCGTAATATATTGCTCGGGAATGAAACATTCTAAGCCTTTTTCCTCAAAATAGGTTCTTACTTCTTGCTGACGAATGGTAAAGAGTTTTACTGCATACCATGATAATCCGTCGTCAATAATTGTATCTATATATTTAGTTGTCTCTACCATCGATGATTATAGATGTAATAAATATTGTTCAAAGAACTAACCAGTTGTGAAGAATCCTATTGCCTTGTGGCGTTAAAACACTTTCAGGATGGAATTGAATGCCATATAAATTATAGTCACGATGCCTCAATGCCATGATAATCCCATCAGACGTTTCAGCTATTATCTCTAAACAATCGGGAAAATCATCCTTTGAAACCGCCCAACTGTGATAACGCCCTACGATGATTGGACGCTTTAATCCTGCAAATAAAGGGGAGTTGATGGGCTGAATTATCTCTGCGGAAACTCCGTGAAATACGTCTGAAAGGTTCTCCAGCTTAGCCCCGAAGCTCTCCGCAATAGCTTGATGTCCCAAACAAACACCTAAGATTGGTTTGTGACCAGCATAATGACGAATGACATTCATTAATTGACCCGCTTGAGAAGGTAGCCCTGGTCCAGGACTAAGTATTATCTTGTCGAAGCATTCTAACTCATTAAGTTGGAAGTCATCATTATGAAAAATGGTTACTTCTCCCCCAACTTCTTTGATAAGATGCGCTAGATTATAGGTGAATGAATCATAGTTATCAATGATAACACACTTCATTTTCATAAGTTTCATTTATGCGTCCCCGTTTATCTTCGCACGCCTTCTAAGAAAGTCTTAAGCAGAGTAATATCTTTCATGGCTGGTTCTTTCTCAAACTTCTGATCAATGTTAATGCCATAGAACTGAGGATGAGAAAAATCGTTAATGCTTGATAGATCCTCTATGCCAATATTTCCTGACAACAGAAAAGGAATATTCCCATCGTATTCATTTAAAATTGTCCAATCCTTAGAACAATCTTCCGAAGTTTGCATATCAAATAGGAAATAATCTGCACTATTTACATACGGCTTATACTGGTTAATATCCTCACGAGTCCTAACCGAAATAGTCTTCATAATCTTTATTCCAGCATGAATGTCGGGATCAATCGTGCGACGAAGATTATCTAACATGACAGGACTTTCCTCGCCATCAAGCTGAACGATATCAAGATTAAAATTATAGACACACGTAACTATGTTCTGTGGCATATCATCTTTAAAAATACCACATAACTTCGGGCGATTACTTTCAGATGTATCCACCTTTAACGAACCATAATCTGGGATAATACCAGCGCGCGAGGAGATTTGACTGACATAACGTTTATCTGATGGGCAGAAGTTTAATCCTAACCACTCAATACCTAATTGCGATACATCATGTATATTCACGGCATCACGCATGCCACATATCTTTACTATCATAGTTATATTTTTTGTGCTACAAAGATAATCAAAAAAAAGATTGTACCCGTAGTATCGCTATAAAAACATTGCGAATGTGGGAGATAAAAGGAAATAATGTTTCTATCAGATATAATAATCTTTAGACAAGCACGTTTAAAAAACAAAGAACTCTCTAATTAATAGCATAATTTAAGCCTATGGTGAATATTTTTACTCCTGAGGAATTAAAGCCTTCTGAGAAGACTTTAGCTCTTATCCGACAGATAGCTTACACCTATCGTACATTTAAAATGAATGGGAAAATACAGTCTTATTGCTTGAATTAAGAATAAAAAAGTATGGAAACAATAGTATCTCCTTCCCTTCTCTCTGCTGATTTTTTGCATTTAGACAAAGAGATTGAAATGATTAATGAGAGCGATGCCGATTGGCTTCACATGGATGTTATGGATGGTGTATTCGTTCCTAACATTTCCTTTGGATTTCCCATCTTGGAAGCAGTGGGTAAGGCTTGTAAGAAACCTATGGATGTACACTTTATGATAGTTCATCCTGAGAATTACATCCAGCAAACTGCAGCGACAGGAGCTGCAATTATGAACGTACAATATGAGGCTTGTGTGCACCTTCACCGAACAATACAAGCAATTCATAGTGCAGGAATGAAAGCGGGAGTAACACTTAACCCATCTACTCCCGTGAATGTGCTTGAAGATATTATTTGTGATGTGGATATTGTACAACTCATGAGCGTTAATCCTGGCTTCGGTGGTCAGAAGTTTATAGAACATACGATTAAAAAGGTTCAACGACTTCGCCAAATGATCGATAACGAAAATAGCAAAGCTCTCATTGAAGTTGATGGCGGTGTACAACAAGAAACAGCACCGCGCCTTGTAAAAGCTGGAGTTGATATCCTCGTTAGCGGTAGTTATGTCTTCAAAGCGGCTGATCCGAAAGCCACAATCCATTCGTTGAAGACTTTGAAACGATAAAATGAAAAGGTGTTGAATATTAGAAGTATATAAAGGTTATGGTTACATAACGTCTAATATTCAACACCTTCTTATATTAAGCAAACTGTAAATTTAGATTATATTCACGCACCATCCTTCTCAGATTAAGGATTGCATAACGCATACGTCCAAGACTTGTATTAATGCTCACACCAGTTGTCTCGGCAATCTCCTTAAATGACATCTCCTGATAAAAACGCATGTATACAACTTCTCGTTGTGGTGCAGGCAATAAGTTCATTAAACGCTTAACTTCTGAAAGAGTTTGGGTATTAATAAACTGACATTCAATATCCCCTATGGTAGTTTCACTGCCAGCTATGTTAGAAAGATTATTTTCTTTTGGCGCATCAACAATCTTGTCTGCACGCTGAGCACGATACCAATCCATTATCACATTGTGAGCAATACGCATAATCCAAGCATAGAACTTTCCCGTTGGAGAGTACTTACCTTGTTGTAGTCTAGTTATAACCTTCACAAATGTTTCCTGAAATAAATCATTAGCAGCATCTTGGTCATGCACTACAAAAAGAATATATGAGAATAGTTTTGATTGATTACGTAAAAGCAATAAATCAAAAGCCTCATTACTTCCATTAATATATGACAATGCCAACTGCTCGTCGGTCATATCACTTAGATTCTTCATTTATATGTTTATTGTTTTATGAAGTATAATTGTTCCGATAGGCTTTTATTGCTTTATCTTAATTTAAAAATAATCATTCTGTACTCACTGAAAAAACTTAGGCAGATAAAGGTAAAATCATTCTCTTTCATCTTACCCATTACAGTTAAAGTTTTGCAAATATAGCAACTTTTATCCTTTACAGCAAACTTTTCATACAAAAATCATTCATCTAGCCATTGTCCGCCCACAACATTCTTCTTCATTCCTGGTACACCAAGATACTTTTGCTTTGTACCATAGAACGCAACACTACGCCCATAATTATCAGGCGTTGCAGCTAAACCAAACTCAGCCTTCATTGCTTTTGTCCTTAACTGAATAGCAATAACTCTCTCTGGAGTACAATCTCCTAAACTATCTGCTAATAAAATTGCATTATCATAGGTGAATGGATCCATCCATTCTGCATATTTAATACTCTTACTACAAGCTCCTACAATAATTCCCTTCACCCAAACATACCTATCGCCTAATTCCGTATTACGAAATTCTTCGACGCTATAAACTTTCTGTTCTGAAGAAGGATCGTCATCCTCCTCTTCATATCTAGGTAAAGTCTCACTATCATCTGCAGGACTTGTTTTCTGACATCCAAAGCAAATAACACAAACTAAAAATAGTATTATCAATCTATTCATTTTCATAGAATCAAGTTTATATTAACTCCACAAAGATATGAAAAGATTCAGATAATGTCAAGGGAATCAATAAAAAAGAGGTTGGTGCAGGAAGCTACCAACCTCGAACTAGATTTAGCAAAACATCTAAATCTGTGAAAAACACGCTACAAATATAGCGTATATAAAGGAATAAAACAAATTTTATTGATATAAAAAGGAGAATTTAACATTAAAAGCGCACACATGAAGAAAACGAGGAAAGAAATATCGTTATTTATCAATTCAAGTTCAAATTATAATAAGAAACTTAATTGCAAATATCATATCAAATACCTAAATTTGCATTGTTATTTATTCTTTTAATCATTAAACAATTTTATTATGAACAAAACTTTACGCTTAATTCTCACTATTGCTTTCACGGCAATCAGTTCTTTTTCATTTGCACAGAAGAAAGTTGTTATCAGTTCTGAGGAACTACAAGGTCCGAAAGCTGGCAAAGACATCAGTATTAATAAAGATGGAATAACTATAACGATGTCAAACGGAGCAATGAATAACAAGTTTTCATATCGCCTCTATCAGAAAGCTACAATGACTATCACATCTGCCAATTATAATATGACAAATATCATCATCGAATGTGATACACACGAAAGTGGGGGAAAAAGATTTCTTGCCGATGGGTTTGCTGATAATATGGAAGGAGTCACTATTTCTAGTGATAAAGTTATAGTTACATGGATTGGTGATGCAAAAACAACTTCTTTCACTGCAGCAAAGAAACAAGTACGCATTAAAAAGTTCACCATAACTTTAAAGGATACACCTAATGATATCACAGGAATAAATGTAGAGTCTAATAATAACGCACAACCAATGTATAACCTTTCAGGGCAGCGTGTAGACAAAAACTACAAAGGAGTTGTTATTCAGAATGGTAAAAAATTTATCAACAAATAAGACTGTCTATACATAAAGTTCTAACAAATTAAATTTCAGAAGAGCCTTTTCTCCAACGAAGAAAAGGCTCTTCTCATGTAAAGCAAGGTACTATGTCACATCAAAGAGAGCCTTCTTTCAATATTTAATAAACAGCTTAATCGAAATTAATAGGTATTAATGTAAAAAATGATAGGTACAGATGAATCTTTCCGTACCTATCATTTATTTTAGTAAACCATTATAACTTATAACGGATAAGTAATATTTTACTTACTTTGTTGCAGTTTTTGCTTTCTTTGAAGTGGCCTTCTTTGTCGATGTCTTTTTGGTAGAAGTCTTCTTAGTAAGCTCTGCTCTCAACTCTTCTTCCTGTATCTCTAACTTTTGAACCTTAGACTGAAGATGAGAGATCTCCTTTGTTTTAATATCAATCTCTTCACCTTGATTACGGATAGTTGTAAGTAAGCCATTCAACTCTTCATTATCAATTTCTGCAGGATAGAGGCTATTGACACGACTAATGAAATCACCAAGAATGTTCATATAATTGGTAAAGGCATCAAAAGGACTCGCATATATCCCTCGATCCATTCCAACACGTGAAGGCTTGGTTGACATGAATCGGAAGTTATCACTAGCTTGCAAATAATCCCAATCTTGATTTATCTTAGGGTCATTGGCAATACGGACACGATCAGCAATACCATAAAGTTTATTGAAGGCTTCACGTTGCATTGCGTTTCCTAACCATGTACTAACATCACGTTCTTCATCCATCCAACTTAACGTATCTGGTACAGAGAGACTATCAACACTCTTCAACTTCATACAAATCTCCGTTGGAGTTGAGAATGTTATGCCACGCTGTTTAGCACACGCAGGCAATGCCTTGAGGAATTCTAAGATATTACTTGATAATGGCTGTTCTATACCCAAAGCCGAGAGATTCATAAAGATACCTATTACCTGTTCTTCGTTGGGTAGCGCCGCGATCTCATCCATATAAGTATCAGCAAACAAAGGATAGCCTTCCCAGTCAGAATTATTAAAGCGAAGAGAGATATCATCACTCAATTTGACATCACGCAATAGTAGTTTTAGATTAGGATCTAATGCACAATTATATACATAATGTGGACTCTTCCAGCCTAAAACATGTTTTGCTCCTTCAGTCAACATCGCCTTAAAACCCATTTGCGAAGCAAGTAAACCAATTTCGTCACTATAGATAAGCGAAGAGTTACGAAGAACCTTTGGTGTTTGACCAAAGTATTCCTTTATCTTATGTGCTTGACGCTTTACTTCAGACTTAAAACTTTCCTCATTAGCCAATGAGGCAAGACCATGCGAATAAGGTTCTGCCAAGAACTCTACACAACCAGTATTATTTAATTCTTGCAATTTCTCAAGAACTTGTGGGGCGTGCATTTCAAGTTCCTCTATTCCTACTCCTGATAATGAGAAAGCCACCTTGAAAGCTTTTCCATGTTCATGAACCATTTGTAACATAGCCTCCAATGCTGGCATATAACTCTTCTCAGCTATATCTGTTATCGAACGTTCATTCTCAAAGCTATCATAATAATAATGGTCAGTCCCAATATCAAAAAAACGATAACGCTTTAAGTGAATAACCTGATGTATCTCGAAATATAAACAAATTGTCTTCATTGCTAATTATTTTGGTTTTTAAAGATTATGGTTTTTTATTTTGCTTTTATTGCCAACCTAATGTGCGGAGATAGAGTTCACGAATCCATGCACCAACTTTCTCCCACGTAATCTGATCGACTTCTCTCTTCCCTTCTACAGATAAGTAATCAAAGAGACTCTCATTATGACAAATAGAATAGATGGCATCGGCCATTGCATTAATATCCCAATAATCAACCTTTATACAATTATCGAGAATCTCAGCACATCCACTTTGTTTTGATATAATCGTTGGTGTTCCGCACTGCATAGCCTCTAAAGGAGAAATTCCGAAAGGTTCGCTGACTGATGGCATAACATAAACATCTGAGGCTTTTAAGCACTCATAGACTTGTTTACCACGCATAAAACCAGGGAAATGGAATCTATCAGCAATCCCACGTTCTGCCACTAAAGTTATCATTTGCTCCATCATATCCCCCGAGCCTGCCATACAGAAACGGACATTACGCGTACGATGGAGAACCATATTAGCAGCCTCAACAAAGTATTCTGGTCCTTTCTGCATCGTTATTCGACCGAGGAAAGTAACAACCTTCTCTTTACCTTTATGGTCAGGGCGTAGTATATCAGCAATCTCTTTATCTAATGGATAAACAGCATTGTGTACTGTAAATACCTTTCGGGGATCTTGATGATACTGATGTATAACTGTCTGTCGTGTCAATTCTGATACACACATGATACAATCCGCATTATCCATACCATCTTTTTCTATACCATACACGATAGGATTTACTTTACCACGCGAACGGTCGAAATCAGTTGCATGTACATGAATACACAAGGGCTTACCACTAACACGTTTCGCATGTATACCAGCAGGATAAGTCAGCCAATCGTGTGCATGAATAATATCGAAATCGTATGTACGTGCAACAACACCTGCTATAATCGAATAATTATTAATCTCCTCATGCAAATTTGAAGGATAACCACCAGCAAAGTCCATTGCACCAAGCTCGTTTACATGCATATAATTGAAGTCGGCATAGATATGCTCACGTAACTTGAAATAAAGTTCTGGAGTCATGACATTGCCTAATCTATTCTTCACATAATCATAACTGAGCTCACGATAAGCAATAGGAACACGATTCATTGCTACAATTTCAGCATAGTTATGGTCTTCATCACCGAAAGGATGAGGCAAACAAAGAATTGTCTCAATATCACCTTGCGCATGGAGTCCCTCAGAAATACCAAAATTAGCAGTTGCAAGACCGCCATATACATGAGGAGGATACTCCCATCCAAACATTAAAACTTTCATACTTGTTCTGCCTTTTAATATTTATACTTCTCTAGCAACTCTAATGTACGCAGAACTTCGGCTACATTCATAGCAAAAGAGATTGCACCACGACCACTGAATGGAGGATTGCCATCGAATAGTTCTGGTAATGTACTTAGACAATGATAGAACATTTCATCTTCATAACCAACCAACTGTCGCTCAACAAAGCTTAATCTAGTTTGCTTATAGAGCTTTAAACAAGCCTCAAGATAGAAACCTTCTAGCCATGGCCAAGCTGTTCCCTGATGATATGCCTGATCACGTTGCGCTTGTGGTCCAGTATACATTGGATTATAACCACCACTCTTTGGAGAAAGCGAACGAAGCCCCTTTGGAGTTAACAATTCACGTGTACAAATATCTAATACACCTCGCTTTTGTTTCTGATCAAGTGGAGAATAATCAAGAGCTACGGCGAAAACCATATTAGGGCGAACGCTCCAATCAATCATCTTACCATCTACAAAATCGTAAAGGTAACCATACTCATTTAAGAAGGTATCAATGAAGGAGGCTTTACACTTATCTGCTAGTGTGTCCAGTTTCTCCGCATATTCTTCATTACCTGATTCCCGCTCTATTGTTGCTACAAAGCGTAACGCATTATACCAAAGGGCATTGAACTCAACAATATATCCGGAACGGGGAACAACAGGCTGACCATTATTCATAGAGTTCATCCACGTAATAGCCTCTCCCTTAGCGTCTGCATAGAGTAAGCCGTTCTCATCTAGAACAAGATTCGGATGTTTGTCTGTGGCAAGATAATCTATAATGTCATGCAAGAAAGTTCCATAAAGTTCTTTACAACGAGCTTTACCAGCCTTCTTTGCATATTGTTGTATTGCCCAAATACACCAAAGAGGGACATCCGGTTTATCCATCTCATAGATGTCTACACTAACAGGTTTGTCATTCATAAACTCGCGTAAACCTTTCTCTGCAGTCTGCATAACAAGTTCAAAGTAGTCCTGTTCTTCTATGCTCAATGTTAATCCTGGCAATGAAATAAATTGATCACGAGCACGGCATTTAAACCATGGATAACCAGCAAGAATATAGCGTTCATCATTCTTTGTACGATTATGAAATTGATGAGCTGCATTAACAAGACAATGGAAGAAATTGTCTCTCGGACTTCTTGTCTCAACTTCTTTATCAAATAAATCTTGTAAAGTTGATGTGTCGCATTCTGCCGTTGACGCCGCAAAAACGATACTTTCCCCTTTACTAATATTCATCTCAAAGTAGCCTGGAACATATAAATCTTCATTAGAATCATAGCCTCGTTCCTGCTCTTTTGGGTATTCTAAGCCACGATACCAATAAGGTTCAAAATGAAACTCATTACTCTTTGAAAATTGCATAAATAGCAAGGGGTAACCAGCATACATACAAGTACTAATACCATTATCTACTTGTTCATAAGAGCGATTTACAGCCGAATTCTCATGTGTAAACTGTCGAACACTACGAAAAGCTAAAAATGGGCGGAATTGTAAAGTAGTTTGAGAATGAGCTTCTAATAATGTATAACGAATTAAGATGCGATCCTCATAGTGTTGGAAAACTACTTCTTTCTTTAACAATACACCGCCAACACGATAAATCGTGGTCGGAACAATATCACAATCAAACTCTCGAATATATTTGTGTCCTTGCGGACTAAAATTCCCTCCTTGGTACTTATGCAATCCTAAATTGAAAGCAGCACCATGCTGAATAACCGTCGGATCAAGCGAGCTCAGCAGTACATGATTCTCATCATCCAGTTCAGGGACAGGGACAACAAGTAATCCATGGTACTTGCGCGTGTTACAATCAACGATTGTGGAACAAGAATAGGCACCAGAGCGATTGGTTCGTAATAACTCTCTAGGAAGCGAGTCCTGAAGATTTGCCATGAGGGCTTTTTCAAATTTTAAGTAGCTCATGTCTGTTAAGGTTTACTATTTGGTTTTTATATCATTCGGGTAGAATCCTTTACTGATTTTACCATTTGGCACTTCAAAGATACAAATATTTTTCATAACAGCATTAAAAGTAAGATATTATTTTCAAGGTTAGATTTATCTTATAACAGTTATACGAAAAAGTTTTAAATTCCTTTGCTTTAAAAGCTCTTATAAACAATAGGAAAAGCTTAGGAACTTTTTAGGAAAAGCTTAAGAACTTTTTAGAGAAAGCTTAAGAGCTTTTTGGAGAAAGCTTAGGAGCTTTTTGGAGAAAGCTTAGGAGCTTTTTGGAGAAAGCTTAAGAGCTTTTTAAGAAAAGCTTAAGAGCTTTTGAAGGAGTAATTAGGATCTACCTATAATTTGCATAAAAGGAAAAAAGATTTCCTTCTATAAAAAGCAAGAAAATAGATAGAACCTATATAATATATAAGGTGTATTAACTCGGTATGATAAAGTTAATAACTTCCTTCTCCACACTAATTCTAAATGTACCAACAGGCGTACCATTCAAGAGTCTACCATCAACACTGACTGGTGTATGCGGGGCTATCTGTGCGCTCAATTCTTGTGTTCTATAAGGTAATACACTACGATGATTCAAAATCTTGTCCCGTAATAAAAGATACATACCCTCCATTGCTTGTAACATCTTTGGCTGAGAAACAATTGAAACATCTAACAAACCATTATAAGGAACAGCATTCGGCGTCTGTCCATAACCTTGAGCATTACCAATACAAACAGTCATCAGACGCTGTTTAATAGTATCAGTATTAATTTTCAATGACATCAAATAATCCATACGCTGAAACAAAAGTAGGAAGAATGAGAGGATAAAAGAGATTGTACGAGAAATAAAGAGATGACGCATACGACGACGCATACTCATAATATTTGCAACCATACCAATGTTCACACAGTTAAGAAAATATCTACGACAACGTTCTTTCTTTTTATTTTCATAGTGAATACATCCAATATCTACTCGTCTTACACGCTTCTGCTTGAGCCAAGCAATCGTCTGTTCCAAATGCGACTCATCAAATCCCCAAAAATGTGCAAAATCATTCAGTACACCATTTGGAATAACTCCCAACGTTATACGATTACGCTCTTCAGGCTTCAAGAGCATGAGATAGTTGACCGCGTCATTCAGCGCCGAATCGCCACCATAAATGATAATGGTCTTGTAACCATTACTAATCAGCATGCGAACCAAACGATCCACACCTCGAGGATTCTCGCTCTGTACCATATCATATTGTATACCATGTTCTAGCAGGCAACGTTCAGCCTGCTCCCAACGCTTTACAGGATTAGTAAACAATCGACCTTTTGGACAATAAATAATGCCCCATCTTCCTTCCTCTACCATAATTTCAATATTTCTTCTACTTTATCTTCCATCTTCCACGCAGCATTTACCCAATGAATCGTAAAGCCACGACGCTCCATACCACGAAACCACGTCATCTGCCGCTTAGCAAACTGATGAATAGCAATCTCTAACTGTTGGAACATTTCATCATAAGACAATTTTCCTATAAGATATTCCGTCACAAATTTATATTCCAAGCCATAATAGATAAGATCTTCTGCAGGGATGCCACGCTTCAATAATCCATCTATCTCGTCAACCATACCCCCTTCAAGGCGTGTTTTCAAACGATGAGTAATCTTTTCTCTTCGCACTTCTCGTTCAATATCCACTCCTATTATTAATGAATCAATTGGTGGACATTGCCGCTCTTCTGTTGGCTTTGTGAGATTATAGGTTTCAATCTCTATCGCACGAATAGCACGCTGACATGAATCAACATCAGTCTTATTGTGCATAACAGAATGATTTCTTCTCTTCAAATCTACCAATATGTTTGTAAGTTCTTCGAGATTCTTACCCTCTAATTCAGTACGTAAGGCTGGATTCTGAGGTACGGGCGAGAGGCTATAACCTTTCAATACAGCTTCTATATAAAGACCTGTACCACCGCAGAGAATAGGCAACACTCCCCTACTCCGTATATCTACATACCTATCAAGGAAATCCTGTTGATAGCGAAAAAGATTATACTTCGTACCTGGTTCACATATATCTATAAGGTGATAAGGTATTGCATGCCCCTCAACTGTGTAATCAGCCAAGTCTTTACCCGTACCAATATCCATGCCACGATAGACCTGACGGCTATCTGCACTGATGATCTCAGCGTTAAGCCGAGCAGCCAAATGTGCAGCAAGATCGGTCTTACCCGAAGCCGTAGGACCAAGAATGGTTATCATACGCTTGTCAAGAGCTATACCTGCAGCCGTACCCTCACCTATCTGTTCGTTCTTCATGTCGCAAAGATAACAAAAAAATCCCTGCCAGCAAGCTGACAGGGACTATTATTTTATCCGTCAATCACTCTCTACGCAAGAGAGGATTGCAGATGACCTTTCGGTTGGTATTACTTCAACTCTGCGAAGTACTTGATTGTACGAACCATCTGAGAAGTGTAAGAGTTCTCATTATCGTACCAAGAAACAACCTGTACCTGATAAGTATCATCGTCAATCTTGCTTACCATAGTCTGAGTTGCATCGAACAAAGAACCGAAACGCATACCGATAATATCAGAAGATACGATCTGATCCTCATTGTAACCGAAGCTCTCTGTTGCAGCAGCCTTCATTGCAGCGTTGATACCTTCAACAGTTACGTCCTTACCCTTAACAACAGCAACAAGGATAGTTGTTGAACCTGTTGGAGTTGGAACACGCTGTGCAGAACCAATCAACTTACCATTCAACTCTGGAATAACAAGACCGATAGCCTTAGCTGCACCAGTTGAGTTAGGAACGATGTTGCAAGCACCTGCACGTGAACGACGGAGGTCGCCCTTACGCTGTGGACCATCAAGAATCATCTGATCACCAGTGTAAGCGTGGATTGTTGACATGATACCTGACTGGATTGGAGCATATGCATTCAAAGCAGCTGCCATTGGAGCCAAGCAGTTTGTTGTACAAGAAGCTGCAGAAATAACAGTATCAGCTGCAGTCAAAGTCTTGTGGTTTGTATTGAAAACGATTGTAGGAAGATCGTTACCTGCAGGAGCAGAGATAACTACCTTCTTAGCACCAGCCTTCAAGTGAGCAGAAGCCTTCTCCTTTGATGTATAGAAACCTGTACACTCGAGTACAACGTCTACCTTATTAGCAGCCCATGGGCAGTTTGCAGCGTCCTTCTCAGCAGAAATCTTAATCTCCTTACCATCAACGATAATTGAGTCCTCAGTAGCCTCTACAGTGTGCTTACCCTCGCCGAACTTGCCAGCGAAACCACCCTGAGCGGTATCATACTTCAACAGATGAGCAAGCATCTTAGGACTTGTCAAGTCGTTGATTGCAACAACCTCATAACCTTCAGCCTCAAACATCTGACGGAATGCGAGACGACCAATACGGCCAAAGCCGTTAATAGCTACATTTACCATTTTTACTTTAATTTATTTATAAAAGTTTATAAAACTAGTTGTCTTTTTACCTCCTAATGAACATTATTCTATGTTACGATTGCAAAGATACAATATTTTTTTTATTTTTGCAGTCGCTTTGCGTTTAAATATTATAAAAAAATGGTTCGTTTCAGTTGCATGATAGAATCAACGATAACACTATAATCCATGTTTGTAATATCTATGTAGCAAAGCACATAAAAAGAACATATAATCAATAAAAGAACAAATTAATAACATTTAGAATCATGGGTAAATTCATTCAAGAGTTTAAAGATTTTGCAGTTAAGGGTAACGCAGTTGATATGGCTGTTGGTGTAATCATTGGTGGCGCATTCGGCAAGATTGTTTCGTCTATCGTTGATGACATCATCATGCCTCCTATTGGCTGGTTGATTGGTGGTGTAAAGTTCACAGATCTTAAGTACACCCTCCCAGCAGTTCAACTTCCTGGAATAGAGAAGATGGAAGCTGCTACCATTAACTATGGTAATTTTTTACAGACAACACTAGACTTCATCATCATTGCATTCTGTGTATTCCTTCTAGTAAAGGGTATCAACAAACTTTCAAAGAAGAAGGCGGAAGAACCTGCAGCACCAGCTCCTGATCCAGAGCCAACAGCAGAAGAGAAGCTCCTTACAGAAATTCGAGACTTACTTAAGAAAAAGTAATAGTAATCATATAAATGAGAAGTCCGAGTCTATGATAGACTCGGACTTTTTATTTATAAAGATTTACTTTATCATTCCTATTCCTAAAAGGGAGACTCTCCTTCTTTCAGAGAGAGCCTTTGCTATCCTCGAGAATAGCCTTTGCTAAACTATAAACAATACTTCCTTCAAATTATGATTATAACTAAGTGGAAATCAGCTAAGATACTTTTCTATAATTCAAAAGAGCACTCCCCATTTAGCAAGAGTCTTTATTCCCATTCAATGGTCGAAGGTGGTTTTGATGAGATATCGTAACATACACGATTAACTCCCTTTACCTTGCGAATAATCTCATTAGAGACATCTGCCATAAAGTCGTATGGAAGATGTGCCCAGTCAGCTGTCATTGCATCCATAGAGGTAACAGCACGCAGAGCAACTGGATGTTCGTAAGTGCGCTCATCGCCCATCACTCCTACCGAACGGATTGTAGAAAGCAATACGGTGCCTGCCTGCCAAACATGATCATAAAGACTCGAACCATCTGGCAATGTATAATCGTGCATCTTCTCGATATAGATATCATCCGCATCTTGAAGAATACGGACTTTCTCACGAGTAATATCACCTAAAATACGAACAGCTAGTCCAGGGCCAGGGAACGGATGACGCTTAATGAGACGTTCTGGCATTCCCATCTCATGACCTACACGACGCACTTCATCTTTAAACAACCAACGAAGTGGTTCACAGAGCTGCAAGTGCATCTCCTTTGGCAATCCGCCAACATTATGGTGGCTCTTAATAACCATACCCGTTATGCTCAAGCTCTCAATGCGATCAGGATAGATTGTTCCTTGTGCGAGCCATTTAGCATCAGTAATCTTCTTCGCCTCTGCATTGAATACCTCAACAAAGTCACGACCTATTATCTTGCGTTTCTCCTCTGGGTCACTTACTCCCTCAAGATCTTTAAAGAACTTTTCGGAAGCATCCACACCGATAACATTCAATCCAAGTCCCTTATAAGCATCCATCACCTTTTGGAACTCATTCTTACGCAACATACCATGATCAACGAAGATACAAGTAAGATTCTTGCCAATAGCTTTATTCAATAAGGTAGCACAAACAGATGAATCTACACCACCAGAAAGTCCAAGAATAACACGATCATTACCAACTTGCTCTCGAATCTCTTGCACTGCGCTCTCTACGAATGAGGCTGCACTCCACTCCTGTTTACTACCGCAGATATCTACAACAAAGTTCTTCAGAAGCTGCTTACCTTGTAATGAGTGATAAACTTCAGGATGGAACTGAACAGCCCATACTGGTTGTGTCTTTGAAGCAAAGGCTGCATACTTAACATCACCTGTAGAAGCGATGATCTCATAATCTGAAGGAATAGCCGTAATGGTGTCACCATGGCTCATCCATACTTGAGAGCCCTTTTCAAAATCTGCGAAGAGGCGGTTATCAAGATTGATTGTCTCTAGATTCGCACGACCATACTCACGTGTACCAGTCTGTTCCACCTTACCTCCATTAGAATAAGAAATGAATTGTGCACCATAGCAGATACCAAGCACAGGTACCTTTCCAATGAATTGGCTAAGATCAACCTTAAAGGCTTCTGCATCATGTACCGAATAAGGCGAACCAGAAAGGATTACACCTATCACGGACGGATCATCTTTTGGGAACTTGTTGTAAGGTAGGATTTCGCAGAAGGTATCCAACTCGCGTACACGTCGACCTATCAACTGTGTTGTCTGCGAACCGAAATCCAAAATGATTATCTTCTGTTGCATGTTAGTGATGATATGTTTTAAAAAGTATCATTGCTCCACTTTGGGGCTTTGATAACCTAAATTTACAATAAAGTCTTCTGCTGCTTGCAGTGTATCAAGCTTACCTACATCAAGAAGTTGTAGGTCGCTCTTCAATTCTCCATAGATATTCAACTTACCACAATTACTAAGATAGAAGTCCATTATGGGGAACTTATCCTCATCAACAGCCTCAACCGCCTGTATAGCAGTGGGAGCTAAGACATGAATACCCGAGAAAGCATAGAGATAATGACCCTTCTGATGATAAGAAGTAGTATCATCGGTTGGTTGCACAAAATGTAATTGTCGCACATCCTCATACGGCGATTTCACCTCTCCTGTAGCAACATTCGTCCAACCAACAAGGCGCATATCTGAATTAAAGACAAGATAACGCTGCGTGATACGACGGCTTACCAACAGAAGTGCATCCGTTTTACTATCTACGGCATGCTGATAGAAAGCCTTCAAATCAACATTACTCAGAATGTCTACATTATGAATGAGGACAGGCAAGCTATCGTCAAAAAGCGAAGCAGCTCGCTTGATACCACCACCGGTATCAAGGAGCTGCTTTGTTTCGTCAGACACAAGAATATCCACCCCATAATCGTGCATATTCAGATAGTCAATAATCTGATTAGCGAAGTGATGGACATTAACAACCATACGCTTGCATCCTGCGTCTATCAATCTATTTATTACATGTTCAAGCAGCGGCGCACCCCCTACCCTTACTAACGCCTTTGGCATTGTGTCAGTAAGCGGTTTCAAACGAGTGCCGAGACCGGCTGCAAAAATCATTGATTGCATTAGCTTTTCTTTTATATCTGCAAAATTACGGCTTTTATTTCAGTTGACAAAGGAATCACAAGCCTAATCTTCTCCCGTTGCTCTTATTGCTTCTTGTCTATTCTATAATAATAAAGGTGGGAGGAGTTAGGCTGAAGCCTTCTTACTTTGCCGCCAATACTTGCTCAATACCCTGTTCTCTATGCGTTATCCGTACCTCAATGCCATATTTCTTATTGAGATGTTCGGCAAGATGTTGCGCACTATAGACGGAACGATGCTGCCCACCTGTACAGCCAAAACTGAACATTAAATCCGTAAAACCACGTTGCATATAACGTTCTACATGATGATCAGCCAACTGATAAACGGGTTTCAAGAACTCAAGTATCTCACCATCATCCTCTAAGAAACGAATAACGGGTTCATCCAAACCAGTGATCTTCTTATAGGGTTCATACCGACCAGGATTATGCGTGCTCCGACAATCGAACACATAACCGCCCCCATTACCAGTTGTATCCTCGGGAATACCTTTCTTAAACGAGAAACTAAACACCCGAACTACCAACGGACCTTTCCCATCATATTTAGAGAATGTAGCAGGACCATCCAAAGGATTCGCCTGATAGACATCCTTCTCTGCCGTTTTAAATCCATCGGTTCTATTAGCCGCTGGCTTCTCAATGTGCGCAAATTGTGGTAATTGTGTGAGTCGTTTCAGCATATCAAGCATATAAGGATAAGGGAAAACCTCTTCGCCTAATGCCAATATGTCACGCAAATTCTGTATTGCTGGAGGAATAGAATCAATAAAATGCTTCTTACGCTCAAAGTAACCACGGAATCCATAAGCCCCAAGCACTTGCAACGTTCGGAACAAAACGAAGAGAGAAAGGCGATTGACAAAGTGACGTTTTGAGGGTACTTCAGTATAATTCTTCAAACTTTGATAGTATTCAAACACAAGTTCACGACGCAACTTGAAGGAATACTTCGCACTTGCTTGCCACAAGAACGATGCTAAATCGTAATAAAATGGTCCCTTACGTCCCCCTTGAAAGTCTATAAAATAAGGATTACCAGCAGTATCTAACATGACATTCCGAGCCTGAAAGTCACGATAAAGGAACGAATCCATCTTTTCGGACGTTAGGTCTTTGGCAAACATTCGGAAGTTCGCCTCAAGTTTCAACTCATGGAAATCAAGCTCCGTTGCTTTGAGAAAGCAGTATTTAAAGTAATTCAAATCGAAAAGGACGCTCTCTTGATCGAATTCTGGCTGTGGATAACACTGACTAAAATCTAGCCCGCGCGCACCACGAAGCTGTATATTAGGCAACTCACGGATAGTCCTTCGAAGCAATTCCTGCTCTGCAAGATTATATCGCCCACCTGCTTCACGCCCGCCTCGTATAGCATCGAAAAGAGAAACAGTGCCTAAATCCGACTGTAAATAACAGGTTTCGTCAGCCGTAACTGCCAACACATGAGGCACAGGCAACTGACGTTTCTCAAAATGTTTCGCCAGATAAACAAAAGCATGATTCTCGTCACGACTCGTACCAATAACACCTATCACTGCCGAGCCAGCATCATCTGTCAATCGATAATACTCGCGATTACTACCAGCACCAGCAAGTTTCTCCACATTGACTGCTTCTGCACCCTTCCACGTCCTATACAATTCCAATAATTCCTTCATGCTTTTTATTGATTGCTTATCCAATCATCCTATAAAGTTACGGCAACGAATCATATCTCATCAGCTAAAACTAATCTTCTAGCTTCTTTTTTATCTCTTCCGCCTGCCTCTCGCCCTTCTTTTTATTATCATATTGACGCAAAAGACCATCTATAAGCAAAAGAAGAACAAGGATGCCGCTTGTAATCCACAACGACCTCGTTATATAATATAAGCATCCAATAACGATGAAGAGTACTATAAATTCTTTCCAGTTGACTAATCTTTTCATGCTACAAAGTTAAGCAAAAGATTAGATATAGGACGTGAAAGTAGGAAGTTTTTAGTCTTTTTCAAATCCATTCCTAATATGTTAATACCAACACAAATACTTGTTGCAAATCAAATCAATCCATTCCTACATCTTATTAGAACTAAGAAACAAAACAGATACAGCCCACTCACATAGCTGAAAGATAGAACTTTCTACACAAAAAAAACTTACATTTAAATCTTTCTATCTATCCTTTTCTAGAACGTAACAGAGCTTTAAAACGAAACGAAATGAGCTTTTTATAGAAACGTATATAGGTTTTTAGTAAAACCAACCTCCGTTTTGAGCAAAACCGACCTCCGTTTTGACTGAATCGTACCTCCGTTTTGAGTAAAAAGTACTATCGTTTTGGGCAAAAAATACTATCACTTTAGGTAAAAACTAGCCCATTTCCCTATATTTTGACTATTCCTTTCAGTCAACAAAATGCTTCATTCCTTACAACCTACTAGTAATCAATCTATTACAAGTCTAACCATTTCCTTCTCTCTATTTCCCATATTTCCGAGCAAACACCAATGCTTTTCAGAAAAACGCAAATACAAACCATCAAATTTGCTATATTTTATTACAAAATAAATCCTATTGATAAATTCAAAATGAAGAATGGTAAAGGCTTTTTTATACTATAAGGAGGACACAAAAATCAGCTATTTTCAAATAGAAACAAATAAAAAAAGGAAGATACTCTCAGAGCATCTTCCCTTTTTTGATTGTATGATTTAATCTGAAATTACATCATTCCGCCCATACCTGGAGCTGCTGGCATTGCAGGAGTTTCCTCTGCCTTGTCAACAATGAGGCATTCGGTTGTCAAGAACATTCCTGCGATTGAAGCTGCATTCTCCAACGCTACACGAGAAACCTTAGCAGGATCAATAACACCTGCAGCACGCAAATCCTCGTAAACATCCTTGCGAGCATTGTAACCATAGTCACCCTTGCCCTGACGAACATTGTCAACTACAACGGCACCTTCGCCACCTGCATTCGCAATGATCTGACGTAAAGGCTCCTCAATAGCACGGCAAACAATGTTAATACCAGTCTGCTCGTCCTGATTATCGCCCTTGAGATCCTTCAATGCCTCTTGAGCACGGATGTAAGTGGTACCACCACCAACAACAACGCCCTCTTCCATTGCGGCACGAGTAGCACAAAGAGCATCGTCAACACGATCCTTCTTCTCCTTCATCTCTACCTCAGAGTTAGCACCGACATAGAGAACAGCTACGCCACCAGCCATCTTTGCCAGACGTTCCTGCAACTTCTCCTTGTCATAAGAGCTTGTTGAAGCAGCAATCTCATTCTTGATTTGTGCCACACGCTCCTTGATAGCTTCCTTATCGCCAGCACCATCAACGATGGTTGTATTGTCCTTTGATACATTAACCTTCTTAGCAGTACCCAACATCTCGAGTGTAGCCTTATCCAATGATAGACCCTTCTCCTCACTAATAACAACGCCACCAGTCAATGTAGCAATGTCTTCTAGCATAGCCTTACGACGATCACCGAAGCCAGGAGCCTTCACTGCACAAATCTTCAAGCCTGCACGTAGGCGGTTTACAACCAATGTTGTCAATGCTTCAGAATCAACATCCTCTGCAATAACCAACAATGGACGACCACTCTCAGCAGCTGGTTGGAGAATTGGCAAGAAATCCTTCACATTTGAAATCTTCTTGTCATAGAGAAGGATGTATGGATTCTCCATTACACACTCCATCTTATCAGTGTCGGTAACGAAGTAACCTGATAAATAACCGCGATCAAATTGCATACCCTCTACTACGCCAATGCTTGTCTCACGGGTCTTGCTCTCCTCAATCGTGATAACTCCATCCTTAGAAACCTTACGCATTGCATCAGCCAACAGCTTACCAATCTCAGGATCATTATTAGCACTAACGGTTGCAACCTGCTCAATCTTGTCATAGTTATCGCCGACAACCTCAGCTGATTCCTTGATATGCTCAACAACCTTTGCTACAGCCTTGTCTATACCACGCTTGAGATCCATAGGATTAGCGCCAGCTGCAACATTCTTCAAGCCTTCTGTTACGATAGCCTGTGTTAGGATTGTGGCAGTTGTGGTACCATCACCAGCATCATCACCAGTCTTACTAGCTACACTCTTTACTAATTGTGCACCAGCATTCTCGAAGTTATCTTCAAGTTCCACCTCCTTAGCAACGGTTACACCGTCCTTTGTTATCTGTGGAGCACCGAACTTCTTACCGATAACAACATTACGACCTTTAGGACCTAGCGTTACCTTTACTGCATTTGCTAACTGATCAACACCACTCTTCAAGAGCTCACGTGCATCTGTATTGAATTTTATCTCTTTTGCCATTTTACTTTTACTTTGATTTTATATCTTTTTATATCCTTCTCTCCCCTCCTTTCGGAGGGGCAGGGGGAGGCTTTTTATTCTACTACAGCGAGAACATCGCTCTGACGCATCATCAGATACTTCTCACCTTCATTCTCTAATTCCGTACCAGCGTACTTCCCATAGAGAACCTCATCACCAACTTTGAGAATCATCTCTTCATCCTTTGTACCATTACCAACTGCAACAACCTTACCACGCTGTGGTTTCTCTTTAGCTGTATCAGGGATAATAATACCACCAACTTTCTCCTCTGCTTGTGCAGGAAGAATCAATACTCTGTCTGATAAAGGTTTAATTGTCATAATCTCTTTATATTTTTAGATTTTAATCTTTTGTTTATCTACTAAACTAGTAGTTCCGCTTTGCTTTATACGAAAACCATGCCAAAGAAACATACATATAAACATTCAAAACAATATCTGACATCCTGTCAGCATACACATACGACATTAAGAATTTATAGAAGAACCCCCATCAATTTCTATTGAGCCATAACATAAATGTAGTATCTTTGCAACAAAAACAAATTTATACAAGTATGACAGAAAGCATAAGCCCAACAGTGAAAATGATTATTGACGAACTCCAAGCGTTATCAAATGCTGAAAAGAGAGAAGTATTCCCACGCTTCTTCAAAACAGGAAAAGGAGAATACGGTGAGGGCGATCTCTTTTTAGGTGTCACAGTTCCCAACATCCGCACTATAGCCAAACAACATAAAGATATATCCTTGGATGTAATAAGAGAACTAATGCTGTCAAAATGGCATGAGGTGAGACTCTGCGCACTGCTAATCATGGTAGAGAAAAGCAAGAAAAAGGACGAAACACTTCGCAAACAGCTCTTTGACCTCTACCTCGCCATGACCGAAAGAATTAATAATTGGGACTTAGTCGACCTCTCCTGTCGTTTTATCGTTGGTGAATACCTGCTTGACAAATCGCACGAACGCCTCTACCAATTAGCACAAAGCCAACTTCTATGGGACAACCGAATCGCCATCGTTTCCACCTATGCCTTTATCCGCAAAGGTCAACTGGAGGACACATACGCACTAAGTGACCTTATGATGCACCATCCACACGACCTCATGCACAAAGCGATTGGCTGGATGCTTCGTGAAGCTGGCAAACGGAATCCCGAGCGACTCTATGCGTATGTCATGGAACGCCGCGCGGATATGCCACGCACCATGTTACGTTATGCCATTGAGAAATTTAGTCCGAAAGAACGTGCTATACTTATGAAGCGAGTATAAGCACAAAAAGATTTGAAACGATTTACATGATTCCCCAGACATAATCCTACTAAAAAGGTGCCTAACGGCAGAAATAGAACAAATCGTTTCAAATCAAACAAATAAGATTCTTACGAACTATATCCCGTTAGGCACATCCCTCTCCCTCGGCTTGAAGAGGCTTTCCGTAGCACATTTTCTAACTAGCCCCCGTAGGCACATCCCCTCTTTGAGAGGGGATGGGGTGAGGCCGTACCACGGAAGCGAGAGAACCAAATTAATACACTAGTTTTGAAAGACATTAATTTCACAATTAATATAATCGATTGTCTTATTACAGAACGATTGATACCCTGAATCAATCTAAAATGCTCCCGTGGTATAGGAAGCCTCACCTACCCTGCCTGTGGTCCACTTTCTTCCTCTTTCTTTTTCTTTTCCTCCTTTTTATTATCTGTCTCTTCATCTTTCTTCCTCAACGATTCGTAGGAATTTGCAGCCAACTCACGCTTCAATTCTGTGCCAGGAGTGAAGACTACACGAGGCTTAATCGTCTCGGTCTTAAAAGCTTTTTCAGTTTCCGCACCTTTGCTCGACAGTGTGACACGCATTGAACCGAAATTACCTAGCTGAATACTGAAGCCATCACGGAGGTAATGTGGCAGACAATCAATGAAGTTATACAACACGTTCGATACATCACCACGAGTCAAGGATGAACGTCCAGCAATGTCACGTGCAATGTCATCTAGAGACTTATGCCCTACATTTACCGGATTAGCATAAAACTTCACTTCCTCCCGCTTCTGCGGATTCTTCTTTTGAACTAATTTAAATCTCATGATTCTTAGGTTTTTAAATTATTAAATAACTATTGTTTATCGTAGCGTAGGGCAGCACGCCTCTGCTTCAGTTCGCTGCATCTTCATGCCGCCCTATTCTATTTTCTTAATTTATTTTCCTCCTCTCACCGCTTCATTTTGTCACCCTTTCAGCATTCCCCTCCTGCCAGATGCGTATTGCCTTGCTGCCGAATACGTATCTACGTGCTGCCAGATGCGGTGAACGTTGCTGTTAGATACGTATCTAGCAACTGCGCAATGCGTATCTACGAGTTACTAGATACGCATCCGCCAGCATGTAGATACGGTGAGCGTGGCGACGGAATACCTATCCAGCAGAAGTCCTGCTCGTTAGGCGCTCCCTCGCTGTAGGAGAGGGCTGGGGTGAGGCTTCTTAGAGGGCGACACCTGTAAAAAGCAATCGCAAGGACTACTCGAACGCCCCCACCCTGAACCCGGGGTAGCGGCCGAGGAGGTTCACGTTGACGTAACCACTGTCGAATCTCAGGCGGTACGTGCCGCTAGAGTTAGCACTTGACGTCCAATAGCCGCCTTCGCTGCCAATAGAGTAAAGCTGACCATAGGCGTAGTAACCTAAGGCGGGCAGGTAGAAATAATTGTTTGCGTCAGCAGCGGAAGGAAGAGTAGTATGTGATACAGACCTACCGTAAGCGCCTCCATATGTATGCCAATCATGGCCGTCAACAGCGGTGGTGCTGTT